>JAPOZF010000418.1 GCA_026706165.1 Gemmatimonadota bacterium | reverse complement strand
CCGTCGAGGTACCAGCCGAAGAGGCCCCCCCCGGCCTCCGTTTCGCGGACCGGCACCATGCCGAGCAGGATGCGGTCGATCCAGAAAGTCGCCCCGAGATCGAGCCACATGGTGCCGAACACGAGATCTCCGTGGCCGGCGAATCCGCTCGAGAACGACAGGTCCCAGGCGTTGCCGTTCCAGTTGGTCAGGTAGACCCCGTCGACGGCGTTGAGGGGGGCGCCCTTGCCGCCGTCCTCGTAAGCGGCCCCGGCGCGGCGCTGTGGCCGGTACGCGAGGTTCGGTCCGCGGCCGATGACCTCGATCTCCGATACCCGCGGCAGCTCCCGCTTGAAGTACTGGATCGGGCCCCGTTCCGGATCGGGAAGGGAGAGGTAGGTCTCTTCGGCGGTCTGCAGGGTGTCCCCGCCGTCCCCGAGCAGGGGATCGATGCGCTTGACGAAGTCGCCTGCGGTCCGCCGCTGGAAGATGCGCATGCCCCGCCGCTCGGGTGCCAGGGCCTCGTAGGCCTCGCGCCCGCTTTCCCCTTCGCCGATCAGCTCGGCGGCATCGAGGTCGCTGTCGAAGACGGCCAGCCGGACGAAGTGCACGAAGGTTCCCTCGAAGTCGGGCTCCCCGTCGAGGTCGGCGTCGGCCTGGTCGAGGGGTTTCAGGGGGAAGACGAAACGGCGCTGGCTTCCGGACACCGACTGTCTGCCGACGACGTCGAAGTGGTACTCCCTGTCCCCGGCCTGTATTCCCATCGACACCTCGACGGTGAACAGTTTGGGGGCGTCGCCGAGGTCTTCCCCGGTTCCGGCGGGGGGGAAGTGGACGACGATGCTGTCGGCGAACACCACCCGCCCGAGGTCGACGAGGAGCTGCCAGTTGCGCAGCCCCTCGGCGTTGAAGTCGGCGCTGGACGGCTCCCAGAAGGTCGTCAGGTCTCCGTCGCCGACGCGCCCTGCCAGCGCGTCGTTGGACAGGGCGGTGATCTGACCGGTGACCGTCACCGTCTGCCCGCGGAAGCGCACGTTGTCGACGAAGCTGAACTCCTCCCGGTCGAGGACGTAGTTCCTGACCGCCGGGAAGTAGCGGGGCACGACGCCCTCGGAGAAGTCGAACAGGCCGGTCGAGTCCATCGGCGCGCGCACGTCCCGGACCAGGTTGTTCTGGTACACCCAGCTGCGCCAGTGGGTGTCCCGGTCGACGACGATCCGCCGGCCCGTCTCGTCGATCTCGATCGCCCCCCCGGTCTGCGCCGGCGCCTCCGTGGCCAGAGCAGTGGCGATCGCCGCGGCGGCCAGCAGTCTTCTCATCTTTACTCCCTCCACTCCACCTGCCTTCAGTAGACGACCGACACCGTCAGGGTGGACCCGAAGACGCCGCTGTCGGTCGCGCTCTTCAGCTTGAGCAGATAGAGTCCCGGCGGCACCAGCCGGCCGTCCGCCCCGCTGCCGTCCCAGGTCTCGGAAAAGCTGCCGACGGTGCGCTCCGCGTCCCATTTGCGGATCAGCCGTCCCGAAAGGTCGAACAGCTCGGTGGTCACCGGTACCGACTCGACCACGCGCAGGACGTCGAAGGTGATGGCCGCCGAGTCGTTGATTCCGTCCCCGTTCGGAGTGAAGGGATTCGGGGCGATCCCGACCCGCGAGATCACCTCCTCGACCGGCTGTGCGACGCTCGTAACCACCGCCAGGGAATTGCGGTCGGACAGGTCCCCGGGAAAGGACAGGACATCCCCCGCCATGACCCGCTGCGGCAGGATGGTCGCCAGGGTGTCGGCGGCGCCGCCGACCAGGGTGATGATGCCGCCGTAATCGGTTCCCTCGGCGGCGCCGAGGGTGTCGAGGAAGACGTGCCCGGTAAAATCGGTCTTGACGTCGAGGACGCGGGCGCGGAACTCGATCAGAACCACCAGGGAGTCCCCGGCAGCAATCGAGGGCTCCACCCTGGGAACGCCGAGGACGAACAGGTCCTCCTCGCTCGCCACGGTCTCGAACGCGACCTCTTGCGAGCGTTCGACGCCGTCGAGGCCGTAGGCGAAGCGGACGCTCCGGACCCGGGATATCCGCGTCGGCGTGGGGATGCGGATGCGGTTGAAACCCGGGTCGCCCGGCCGCAACCGGGGCCGCAGCGCGTAGGTGAACAGGGTGTCGATACCTGCCGTCACCTCCGTTGCCGGCACGATCTCGGCCCGCACCTCGCGCAGCAGGGGCGGCAGCAGCTGCTCGATGCGCAGGTTGCGTATGACGGTGGCCGCCCCCGGGGCGGAGCTGGTGAAGTCGACCCGGAGTTGGAAGAAGGGACGCTCTCCGGGAAGCTGCGCCCGCTCTCCGTTCACCAGGGGCTGGAATCCGCTCCAGAACAGGGGATCGGGCAGAATCGGCAGCACTTCCCCGGCACGGGTCCGCTTGTTGGCGACCGGTACGACCGCCGGGTCGTTGTACTCGGGAAAGGTCGTGCGGGCGACGAGGCGCTCCCCGTCGGAAAGGGCGTTCCAGATGTCCCGGGCCCCGGCCCGCAGCAGCGGATCGTCGAGGTTGACGAGATCTCCGCGGCCGGGGCTGCCGGCGCGCCGGTCCACGACCTCGGCGTCCGGGCGCCACTCGACGGCGTCGCCGTTGCGGTTGAGGCGGATCGGGATCCACGGCTCGGGGGTGAACCCGGTCTGCATGCTGACGGCTGCCGACGACGCCGAGGGGTCGCCGATCTTCTCCTCGTCCCAGGAAACGCGGCCGAGGGTGCCGCCCTGCAACAGGTCGAGCTCCGCCCGCAGGGAGAGATCGCCGCCCAGGTAACGCAGCATGGCATCGATCCCGGCCGGATCGACCGGAAGCGGTTTCCCGAGGTAGACGGCCTTCGGGGTGAACCCCTCGTTGAAGACCTCGAACTCGGCGATGTCGAAGTCGAGGCCGGTCAGGGAACGGAACTTGAACTGCTGAAGGTATTCCGGCTCGTCGAAGCGGACCGCCACCGTGTCCTCGGTATTGCTCTGGTCGATTATCAGCTGCTCGAACACCGGCACCGTTCCCGCCGACGCTTCCGCACCCCCGCCGAAGCCGAGGAAATCCCGCTCGGCGATCCGTTCCCCCTTCCCCCGCTTCACGGTGACCCCGTCGTGGACCTCGAGCTTGTATCCTGCGATGGGGAGCGGGTTTTCCTCCACCCGGGGATAGAAGCGCACCATGCCGACCGGGAAACGGCGCGTGAGGTCCATGATGACGACGACGGAGCGCTTCCGCACCGGGCGGTTCTGGCCGTCCACCCGGCGGAAGGAGTTGTCGGGGTCCGCGTCGATCAGCGCCTCGAGAAGGGCCTGTTCCTGGCCCTTGGTCAGCTGGGTCTCGTATATCGTCGGGGAGCGCAGCCAGTTGCTGAAGAGAAGCTGGGGATCGATCGGGACGAGGACGGCATTCGCCAGGTTGACCATGGCGCGCAGGCTGTCGATGCCGGCCGCCCGGAACCGGCGAACCCCGGCCACGGTGCGGGGAAAGTCCTCTTTCGGGGACAGCAGCAGACCTCCCGCCTCGACGATGACGGCCCCCTCCTCGACCACCTCGGTCCGCGCCAGAACGCGGTCGCGCGACACGTGCCGGGTGAAGGCGTCGAAGAGCCGGCGGTCGGCAAATCCGAAGTCGGAGGCGGAGACGATCGAGTCGGGGACGGCGGGGAGTGGAACCCAGCGCGCCGTGTCGAGGGGAGCGATTCCGTCCTCGATCTTGAAGTCGACGCTTTCGAAGAAGCCCCCCGGGTTGAAGGGAATCTGCTGGGCCCGCTTCCACTCGATGTCGCCGGGGATGCGCAGGCTGGTGAGCTGGCACTGGCCGGGGCCGGCCCCCGGCAGTACGGCGAGGGCTGCGGCGACGGCGAGACCCGGAAAAACCCGTTGCACCCGTTTCGCTCCCGTTACCAGAATAACGAAGGGGGGGAAACGCCCCCCCTTCTCCCAGTTGCGGTTATTGCGGTCAGGCCGTGACCGTCGGCGCCTTTCAGCCCATGTCAGGCGGCGGGCGCCTTTAACCTGGCCACGGCCGGTATTCTACTTGAAGGTGGCCTTGATGCGCCCCCAGCTGTCCTCCTCGACCGCTGTCGGAAGCGGCTCGGCCGCGGCTCCGCAATCCCCGGTATCGCACGGAATGAGCTCGGCGTCGACGAACCTCTCCGCGTAAATCCAGGTGTTGTCCTGCCCGGAAAGGGTATGGAACCCGCGCCTCACGGTACCGCCTTCCTCGTTGATGGCATCGTAATCGGCGATGGTTACCTGCAGGCCGATGATCTTGCCCCCCACGAGTTCGGAGCGCTTGGACAGGTGCGGTCCCTGCCAGTTGATCTCGTCCCAGGCGGTGACGTAGAACTCCACGATCGTCGTCACCGGATCTTCGCCGAAGGCGGTGCCGCCGGCATCCGTGTACGGCGGATCGATGGCCCAGCCGAGTCCGTTCCCCTGGTAGCCGATGATCTGGCCGTCCGGAGATTCTGCGATGATGACGTACTGCTGGGCCTGAAAGTTCTGGAGAAGCTTGAACTCCTCTTCCGAGTAGTCGTCGGCCTCGAGCCAGAAGTTGTACTGGCCGCCGGTGTGGTCGCCGTCGAGATGGAACTCGACGTCGTCGTAGGCGGCCAGGATGTGCACGTTGCCGCCTTCGTAGGTGTTGATGTAGACGTTGTCGATGCGCTCGACCCCGGCATAGACGTGCTGGCCGGCGCTGTGCCATGCCAGGTAGACGCGGTAGGCGGAATCCTCAGGGTCGATTCCGGCGGCTTCCCCCACGTTCAGGGGAGTGAAATCGTCGTGGGTCAGCTCCGTACCCGGAAGCACGTCCTCCCAGTCTTCGAGCGAGCCGTCGAAGATGTCGGGCAGATCGCTGGTCGGCAGTTCGTAAATCGGGTAGACGATGTCGCCCACGTGGGCGTTGCCGGCGCTCGTGAAGGCGAAGACCGCAGCGGCGGCGGCGGCGGGGATGGTGAAACGTTTCATTCAGAAGCTCCTCTTCTGCGGGTGGATGACGGACGCTCAGGGAGCGGCCTTGTATATCCCTGTAAATCCTACATATGTAACAAATCGAGACGGAAGAATTCAAGCCTTTTCTCGGAGATGCGCAGTCACATGGCGGTGATGTGGTTCCCCGTCGCCCCGGTGACGGCGTCGACGCACAGCCAGAACCCCGCGCTCGCCGCCTCCCCGAGGATGAGGCCGAGGAAGAACGGCCTCATCGCGGAAAACAGCCTGATCCCCCCGTACTTGAGAATCCCCGCCTTCAGCGTCCAGGCCAGCAGCGCCGAGAACCAGATGTGCGAGGTGATGAAGCCGACGGCGATGGCGAACCCGAGGGGGTGGAGGGGCCACCAGTACCAGCGGTGCTGGGCCCACATCAGGAATCCCTCGACCGCGGCGCCGATGCCGGTGAAGACCCAGCCGCGCAGGTTGGCTTCGGGGGGGTCGTTCAGCTGCGGATTGAGGAAGTGCCAGTTGTTCCCGTTCGACAGCAGCGGCCCGACCATGTTGATCCCCCCGTGCTCGTAGCCCAGGGTCAGCAGCAGCCAGGTTCCCGCCCCGAGGCTGCAGAGCAGGGCGATCAGCATCCCCCAGAACAGCCTTCCCTTGGGTCCCGGGACGATCTCGGCGAGCTTGAGGGCGTTGGCGCAGGGGATCATCGGGAACAGGCGCATCTCCGCCTGCCAGCCCATGGCGAATCCCAGCGACACAAGGCCCCTGGTCCCGAGCAGCGAGGCCCCCATTCCGGAAATGACGACGTAGGGGGCCACGATCGGAGGGCGGCTGGTGGGGATGCCCCCCGCGGTCACCACCCGCGTTATCATGATGTAGTAGATGAGCACCATGCCGGCGAACAGGGGGAGGGCCGCCGCCGGCAGGCCGGACTGCCAGAGCCAGAAGAGGACGAACGCAAGGCAGCCGAACCATCCGAACAGGGCGGCCCGGTAGGGGACGAGCTCCTCGCTGTCGTCGATCCCGGAAGCGGGGCGCCACGCCTTGCGCCACACCGCGGCCAGGTGCGGGCGGGCGGTCCAGAGCCCGATGAGAACGAAGGCGATCACCGCCCCGGTGGCCTGATGCGACAGGTCGGCGGTCTGGTAGTTCTCGTACTGGCTCAAGGTCTCGCGGCTCGAGACTCCCAGGCTGTTGAAAACCCCCTCCTCGACCTTTCCCGCCAGGTAGAAGAACCAGATGCTGAAGACGATGCCGAGGTCGACGAGATAGAAGAAGCCGATCCAGGCGAAGCTCACCGCCATCGGCAGCCGGACCCCCTCGAAGAGCTCGATGCTGCCGTGCCAGAACGGGTAGTCGGGAACGATCGGGAAGTAGTGGTTCAGCCCCGTCAGCCCGAAGAGGCCGAACGGCAGCGCGAACCCCGCCCAGGTCACGGGATTCCTGAAGAAGGGGACCACCAGCCCGGCGGGACCGTCCCCCTCCTCGATCATCTGCCGCGGCAGCTGCATCATCGGGTAGGGCAGCCGCTCGTTGGCCGCCCACTGCCGGTGCAGGATGGCGGACATGAAGATCATCATCAGGCTGAGGGCGATGAACAGGGAGAACCAGGCCCCCAGCGGCACGATCCAGGAAGCCCACGGAATCGCCTGCCCGGCCGGCAGCCCTTCGTACAGACCCCTGATGGCGTCGAAGTCCCCCGGCGCCATCCACTCCGGGATCCATGGGTGGATGAGCGACTCCCAGTTGTTCTCGACGCTTGCCGAGTAGTAGGGGACGCAGATCGTCGGGATGATGTAGACGAGGAAGTTCTGCGTCGGCACGGTGATCGCCATTGCCATCATGGCGTAGACGAGGACGAGGTCGCCGCGGCCGAGAGCGAGGGGGCGCCTGATGAGTCGGAGGGCGGTGTTGACGAAGAAGGTGAAGACGAAGAACAGGAAGATCGCCCCGGGAGAGGAGGCGTTCGACCCCCACCAGGACCCGCGCACGGCGATGAAGCCGTAGGGGGCGGCGACGCCGACGAAGAGGGACAGGAGGGTGCCGGCGAAAAGGCCGCGGAGGGTGAAAGGGGATGGCGTTTTCACGAGCCGGTGCGTGTCTGCTTCTTTCCGGATGGCCACTGCACGGGAACACCTCCCTGCCGAGGCGGACGAAACTCTGCCCGCGGACGTTCTCGAAGTAGTCGTCGTTGCCCTGCATGTCGAGGACGTACAGGTCGGGCCAGCCGTCCTCGTTGGCATCGATCGGACTGGCGTCCCCCGAGCAGCTGGTGTTGATCAGCCCGGTCGCTTCCGACACGTCGCTGAAGCGGTTGCCCCCTCGTTGCGGTAGAGGATGCTGCGCTCGGTCCGCTTCGGTTTGAGGTGGCCGGCGAAGGCATCGGTATGGGCGAACCGGGCCGCGGTGGCCGGCTGCATCTCCCGCCTCGTGTCGACCCACGGGGACTCGACCGCGTCCGCCGGGCAGGCCAGGGGTTTCCGGACCTCTGCCGGGAGCGGGCCCGGCAACTGCGAAAGAAGCATGGCCGCGGCGGCTCCGGCTGCTCCCCCCAGGCGCGGCCGCCCCCTGTTCAGGAGGGACATAATCGTATCAATAACAACAGGTAAAGCTGTTTTTCCGGAAATCTGCCGCCGCGTTGATTTCCAGTCGATTTCGAGGCGGTTTTTCATTAACCTTAACCCCATGCGGTTCGTGCGGATCGCCCGGTAATTCCGTCTGCAACTCCCATATCTCTGTTCGGCATTTTGGTAAATACCCGGACCTCCACCAACAACGCAAGGACGTTCAGCCAACGGAGACCGGCCCTGAAACGCGGAACCCCGGCTCTCTTCCTCACTTTCCTCACTTTCCTCCTGGCAGCCCCGCTGCATGCGCAGGAGTACGGAACCCGCCTCGGGGCTTCCGCCGACGGCGAGGTCAACTACGAGCCGGCCGGTCCCGGGGTGCTGTTCGGCGCCCTCGATCCCACCCTCCAGCACTGGTACATCCCCCAGGAGCTGTACCAGGAGCGCCGCTGGCGCCAGTGGGAGTTCACCAGCTACGCGACCCGCGGCTACGAGCGCTACGTCAACACCGCCATCGAGGGGGACTACTTCTACGACGTCTACGGCGACTACATCAGCCACGGCTGGCTGGTGTACGACTGGCGCCAGGACCAGCCCAACGCCCTGGGCAGCGCCATCTACAAGGGGAGCGAGTTCCAGAGCTGGTTCAGCTCGCTGACCATCAGCGGCGACGCCAAGGGGCAGAACGGCTACGCCGTCACCGTGGGCAACCGGATCCGCACCACCCTGACGCCGCTGTCCTTTTCGAAGCCGACCTTCAACGGCGTGCAGGCCGACTACGTGGCCGACAAGTACGCGGCGACCATCCTCGCCTCCCGGATCAGCGACCCGGCGGCCTCGGTTACCATCGAACCGGCGCGAACCGCAAACTCGACGAGCCTGGTCGCGGGACGCGGCACCGCCCAGATCGGCGACTTCATCACCGTCGGGGCTACCCTCGTCGACGCGCGCAATTCGAACACAAACCTCGACCTGTTCGGAGGCAACCTCGCCGCCGGAAACCTGACCGAAGGCCAGTCCAAAGTCCCGGTCACGACGGTCGCCGTCGTTCTCAGCGACGACTCCCCCGAAGACGGAGCCGCCGGCGCCGCCCTGTTCAACCACGACGTCCGCATCACCAGCCGCGATTTCGAGACCGGCGAGGACAGCGAGTGGAGACTCGACCAGGTGGTGCGTCCAGGCGGCCGCTGGCCGGACGTCTTCGGCGGCCTTGCCCGCCGCGGTTACCTCGCCGCCGACGGCGCCGAGCGCATCGTGCTCAACTACGACTTCAGCGACCCGGACTACATCGGTCCGAACCCGACGACCATCGTCGCCGTCGAGTTCGACTACGTGCTGGCCAACGACTACCGGATCGAGCTCTGGTCGGACCGGCAGACGGGCCGCAACGGCCCCCCGGATACGCCCCTGACCAGCGAGATCATCGAGGCCCAGCGCCCCGCCCTGCTCCTGGTCGACCGCGCCGGCGGCAACGTGCGGGACATAACGAATATCCGCCGGGTCACCTTCGACTACGGGCTGCCCACCGCCAACATGATCGCCGGGGTGACCGTCGAGGGTACCGATATCTGGGGCATCGACCTCTACGCGGAATGGGACCGCAATCTCCGTTTTTCCCAGGTCCCGAACGCGGCGCTCTTCAGGGCCAACGAGGGTCACGAGATCTCGCGGCGGACGGCGGACGGCCGCTGCCTGGCCGCCCGCAAACAGAGATATCCCCTCTTTCTCTACGGCGAGGCCTACGCCATCGACGGCGATTACTCGACGAGCGCCTTCGTCGTCGACGAGAACGGGGACATCGACTACGACCGCCCCGATCTGCACCTCTACGAGTTCGTCGAGGACAACGACGACCAGGACCGCCTTCCCGACTGGGTGCGGCCCGGTTCGCAGGCCGGCGACACCGACGTCTACCCCGGGTGGGACCAGAACAACGACTTCATCTCCGACTTCAACCAGAACGACAACAGGACGCTGCGCAACACCCTGCCCGACTACGAGGAGCCGTT
>JAPOZF010000540.1 GCA_026706165.1 Gemmatimonadota bacterium | reverse complement strand
GTTCTTTTCGCGTCGGAGGAACTGATTCAACATTTCCCGGTCGTCCTGGAGTATTACCAGCGCAGCGATATCCGCCGGCGGACTGGCGCGTCCGGGCTCAGAACGACGCGCGCCGATTTCCACATTCGTACCATCACCTCCTACCTTGAGGAATCCGTGGAGGGAATCTTCGTCATCGAACGCCACCTGCCGCCGGACATGGTCGAGGATCGCGCCATTCTTCTCAAGGCCCTGGAAAACGCGGCCCGCGGCCCTGGACGGTGAGTATTTCAGGCAGGCGGGAGACAGCCATCGGCGCGGACGGTATCCGCATCCTGTTCGACGCCGGCGAGGTTGAGGGTCGCGTTGGAGAGCTCGCACGCCGGATCAGCGGCGATTTCGGGGGGGGACCGCCGGTCCTGATCGGCATCCTGACCGGGGCGGCACAGTTTGCCATCGACCTGCTGAGGGCAATGCCGGCGGAGTTCGCCAGGGAGGTCGAGTACGACTTCATCAAGATCAGCAGCTACCATGGCAGGGAGTCGACGGGACCGCCGCAGGTGGCCGATTCGACGGCAGTGGAGTTGGAAGGAAGGCAAGTGCTGTTGGTCGACGGCATCGTCGACACCGGCGGCACCATGCAGGCGGCAATCGCCGCGGTTCAGGCGTATTCGCCCTCCTCGATCCACACTTGCGCCCTGATCGACAAACCGGAGAAACGCCGGGTGCCGGTACGTCTCGACTACGTCGGGTACACGATCGGCGACCTGTTCGTCGTCGGCTACGGCATGGATTACTGCCAGCGCTACCGGGCCCTTCCATGTATCGGCGTGCTCGACGCCTAGAAACCATCTCCCGCGTATATTCAAAGCAGAAAGAGAAAGGGGGCCCCAGGTGGCGAAAAAAGTTCTCATCACCGGAGTCTACGGCCTGATACCGGGAGTGGTATACCGCCACCTGGAGCAGGTGGGCGGCTACGACCTGTATGCACTGGCGCGACGCAGGCAGCCATCGGAACGGGCGCCGAAAGAAGCCGCCCCGTCGATTCCGGATGACCGTTTCTTCCTGGCCGATCTCGCAAATCTGGAAGCGGTCGAGCGGGCGGTTCAGGGAATGGACGTCGTCGTCCAGATGGCCGCGGACCCGCGGCCGGACGCCAACTGGGACAGCCTCCTGGCCAGCAACATCATCGGTGTCCGCAACGTTTTCGAGGCCGCGGTGCGGGCGGGTGTAAAAAGGGTGGTTTACGCCTCGTCGATCATGGTATCCTGGGGATACCACCTCGACCATCCCTACAAGGCCCTGTCCGAGGGGCGGTTCGACGACTTCGCCGGGACTCGGATCCATCCCGTGACCCACGAATGGCCGCACCGTCCCACGGGGTTGTATCCGGCCACCAAGATCTGGGGAGAAGCACTGGCTCGATATACGGCCGACGTCCACGGCATCTCCTCCCTTTGTCTCCGCATCGGCTGGGTCAACGCCGAGGACCACCCCCAGAAGCCGGAATCGGGTGCCGTCTGGTGCAGCCAGCGGGACGTCGCCCGGCTTACGCAGCGGGCGGTCGACGCGCCGGACGATCTCAAGTTCGACATCTTCTACGGGGTCTCCAACAACCGTTACCGCTGGGTCGACCTGGATCACGCCAGGCAGGTCCTGGGATTCATACCCGAGGACAGCGCCGAAGAAGTGCTGACCAGCTCCTGAACCGATTGGGTCCGTGCAAGGGGAGCTGGAGTCCGTCGCTGAAATCCTCGCGTGTATGGGAAACCCTGCTCCGTGAGGGAATTTGCCGTCGAACGATTCCCACTTGGTCAACACTGACGGAATGGTTCACCGCGACCGCTTCCACGGCATTCTTCTCGTGCTGATCCAGCAGCCCTGATGTTCAGCTCCAGCAGGTGGCCTGCGGCGGTGCTCGCCTTCGCGGGCTCCTTTGGCGTCTACCTCGCGACCCTGTGCCCGACCGTCTACGTCGAGGGTTCGGGAGAGCTGATCGGCGCGGTGCACGCCTTGGGCACACCTCACCCGACTGGATATCCCCTGTTCGTCCTCACGGGGCGCCTGTTTTCGGCGCTGCTGCCGTTCTTCGACAGCGTCGCTTACCGGATCAACGTCGCCACCGCGTTCACGGCCGCCCTGGCGGTCGCGGCACTGGCCGCTTTCCTGCGAGACCAAGGCTGACGTCCCTGGATCAGCCTGGCAGGGGGGTTCCTCTTCGCCTTCTCCGGGACCTTCTGGAGCAACGCCGTCGTCGCCGAGGTGTACGGCGCGAGCATGCTCGGGGCAGTGGCGATGATCTGGCTCGGGTTGCGGGCTGCGGAGGTTCCGAACCCGCGAAACCTCATGCTGGCGGGCTACGCTGCCGGAATGGCACTGACGACCCATCTCAGCCAGTCCCTGATTCTGCCCGGCCTGCTGTCGGCGTGGGCGTGGCACTGGTACCGAGGACGGTCGAACCGGCCTCCCGCGGCGAAAGCCGCAGAACTGACGGGGATGGCCCTGAAGGTTGCCGCAGCTGCCATCCTCGGGTACAGTCTGGTTCTGTACCTGCCGCTCCGCTCCTCACTGGGCCCGGGATTTCACTGGGGCCCCCTGGATACCCCCACCCTGTTCTGGGACCACATCACCGGCGCGGAGTACCGCTTCGCCTTCTTCTCCATGCCGGCAAACGGCATCCTGCTGAACGCCGGCCGCTGGCTGGAGCATCTGTTTTCCGCCTACACCCCGGCCCTCTGCCTCGTTGCGGTCTGGGGCCTGTGGGTGACCGCCCGCCGCGACGGAACGACCTCATGGGTTGTCGGCAGCACGGTCCTGATCAACCTCGCAGTGGCTCTGAACTACCACCGCGACCCGAACGGAATCGGTGTCTTCTTTCTGCTCAGCTTTCTCGGCGTCGCGGTTTTCATCGCATATGGGCTGGAAGATCTCTGCCCTCGCCTCGGACGTGTCTTCGGCCACTGGGGAATTCCCGTGGCCGCGGCGGTTGCGGCGGTTGCGGTCGTTATGGCGATGAATTACCGCGAGGCGGACCGAAAGGGAATTGACATCGCCCACAGGTACGGCATGGACATCCTCGCCGGACTGCCGCAGAACGCCATCCTCATAACCGAGGGTGACGATGCAAGCTTCATCGTCGACTACCTGAGCAGGGTCGAAGGAGCGAGGCCGGACGTGACCCTGTACATGCGGGCGGGAAGGGGAACCGACATCCTTCCCGCAAGTGCGCGCAACTTGAAACCGCGTGAGAAAGCGCGGGTGCGGCGAAGGATGATCAAACGCCTGGTGGAGGAGTCTGTCGCCGGCAGACCGGTGCATTTCCTCGCGCCTCGCGATCTTCCCGCGAAAGGTTTCGATTTCGTACCGGCGGGATTGTCGTACCGGGTTCTGAAGACGGGAACAAAGCTCGCTGCGGAAATGGCATCCCCGGATACCTCTGGCGCCGCCGCGGCGGGGGACCTGGCCGATCCCTGGGCGCGTATCATTCAGGCGAACTACTGGTTCAAGAGTGGGGAAAACCTGCTGTTCCGGGATGAAAGGGAAGAGGCGCTGGTCGCTTTCGAGCGCGCCGCCGAGATCGCCCACGACTCGCGCACGATTCGCTACAACGTCGCCCTCAGGCTGGACGACCTCGGAAAGCACGACCGCGCCTGGGTGCACATCAAGGCGGCGATTGCCATCGATCCGATGATGCCGCAGGTGTACAAGCTCGCTGACCGGATCCTGCGCCGTGCGGGGAGGCGGCAGGAGCTTCCGGCGTTGCACCGCGAGGCGGCGCGCTGGGGCCAGCCCACATAAATATTCAATTTAAGAAGAACAAGAATGTTCTTAATAAGAGTGCGGCAGTCTCTGCGGCAGGTATTGCCGCCCGTCCCCATACCTGGTGCCGAATTGTACGTGGCCGACGCCAATAAGAGTGTCACCCGTCAACCCGGTCTGGACTGTGACCCATCAGCCCGACTCCCAGTGACTTGGAGAGCCATGGGCAGCGACATCCGCGGCAATGCCTGCAGCCAATACGAAAATCCGAGGTTGACAAGAGCATGAGCCAACTAAAATATGAAACTTGATTACTCGCTATAGAAACAATCACGGATTCAGGGAAGAGAAAGGGCTTCTCATCGGATAGCTCCCCATGCCACCCTTCGTGTTTTATATTTCTCATACGTTTTTGCGCAGGATTCGATGTAAGCCAAATGGAAGCGACCGACATGACCGGCGGTCTCGATCCTAGACGGCACCTGAAACTCGAGGGCACCGTCAACACGAGGGACATAGGGGGATACGCGACCCGCGACGGGAGGCGGACCCGGTGGACAAGGCTGCTGCGGTCCGATTCCCTGCACCGGCTCTCGCCACAGTCGCAGCAGACCCTCCTCGATTTCGGCCTGCGATCGGTCCTCGACCTGCGGAAGAGCCTGGAGATGCAGAAGAACCGCAACGTCTTCTTCGGCTCGGACAAGGTGAATTACTACCACCAGAACATGGTCGGAGACACCTTGATCCGGGAACGGGAAAGCATCCCGGAGGGGCTCGACTACGTCGAGCACATGCGCTGGTCCTACTCGGTGGTTCTCGACCGCCGCAAGTCCCATATCCACGACACGCTCTGTCTTCTGGGACAGCCGGGGACGCTCCCCGCCCTCGTCCACTGCGCCGGCGGCACCGAGAGGACGGGGCTCATCGTCGGCCTGGTCCTCGGGATCGCCGGGGTGCCCGAGGAGACGATCGCCGAAGACTTCGCCCTCACCGCCCTCTTCTCCTACCGCCCCTATCTCGAGGCCCACCCGGAGCTCGACCCCGGCGGCTACACCCTGGAGGACCACCGCAACCGGCAGTGCCGGCCCGATACCATGCTCGCCGTGCTCCGCACCCTCGAGGAGCGCTACTGCGGCGTCGTCGGGTACGCGCGCAACATCGGCATGAGCGAGGAGCAGATCCGCAGGCTCCGCGAGGCCGTCGTCGAATAGGCATCCGGCGGCACCGGTTGCCCGGGCGAGCCCGTCCCCCGGTCCCGAAAGCCGGGACGACATCCAATCCGATCAAGAGGTAGGTCCGATGCCTGCGAGTCCCCGAACAACGAAACGCCAGCAACCTGTCAGGATCGGTTTCATAGGCATCGGGAACATGGGGCGCTTCATGACGCGGCATCTCCTCGACGGCGGCTGCGAACTGAGCGTCTTCGACATCGACAGGGAGTCGGCCTTAGACATACTCTCCCGCGGCGCTTCCTGGGCCGGGAGCCCGCGGGATGTCGCGGCGCGCAGCGAAATCGTCTTCACCTCGCTTCCGATGCCGCGGGACGTCGAGGCGGTGGCATTCCGGCGCGGAGGGAATTCTCGAAGGCGCAGCCCCGGGAACGATCCTCTGCGATGTCGGCACCACCGACCCCGATACGATCCGCCGCATCGCTGCGGCGGCCGAACCCGCGGGGGTGCAGGTGCTCGACGCCCCGGTCAGCGGGGGTACCATCGGAGCGCGGAGCGCTTCACTGTGCATCATGGTCGGAGGGGAGGAGACCGCTTTCGCCCGGGCGAGGCCCATCCTGGAGCTGCTGGGAAAAACCATCCTCCACTGCGGCTCCCTGGGGTCGGGGGCGGTCTGCAAGATCGCCAACAACCTCATCAACCTCGGCAGCTACTTCCTCGTGGCCGAGGCGTTCGCCCTCGGCATCAGGGCCGGGGTGCAAACGCAGACCCTGTTCGAGGCCATCTCCAACAGCTCGGGGAACACGCAGTCGATGCAGGAATTCCCCGGGGGGCTGTTCGCCGGGAATTTCGAGGAGGGGTTCGCCCTCGACCTGGCCGCAAAGGACGTCGGCCTGGCAACGCAGTTGGGCCGGCGCCTGGGGGTGCCGATGGATTCGGCCGACCGGATCGAGCGGCAGTACGCCGAGGCTCTCGGAAGGGACTGGGGAAAGTCCTCCGCGGTCTCGGTTGTGCGTCTTCTCGAAGAACGGGCGAACGTAGAAATCCGGGTGTGATTGACCCCGGGTATCTGCCGGTCCAATCGGAATTCCGCAACCCTTTCGCCGATCCCGGACCCTCGCAGAAATCGCAGGAAAGCGGCCTGAAGCCCGCCGACGTTCTCGTTTGGAAAACGGAAGGATTGCGCCCGGCCGGGGGCGAACCGTGCGCAATCCTTTCCGGAACCAGGGCGCCCGCCGGCGGTTGACACCTCTTCGCTCCTCGACCTCTTTCCCTCCGAATCAGCCCCCTCCCGAACCCGCCGCAGGCTGATGGCCGCCGCCGTTCACGCATCCGCAATTCCAGCAAGACTGTAGAAACCATGGAAACCACGACGTTGGGAAAGACCGGCCTGGAGGTGACCCGCCTCGGGATCGGCCTGTCCGAAATCGGTTACATCCTGACCCGGGACGACGTGGAGCAGGCGGGACGCGTCCTCAATGCGGCGCTGGACGCAGGCATCAACTTCCTCGACACGGCGGCCTGCTACGGCATCAGCGAAGAGCTGGTGGGCAAGACCGTGTCGCACCGCCGGGACGAGTTCCTGCTGGCTACCAAGGCGGGCCATTACGTCCCTCGCGGAGAGGGGGAGGACTGGACCTACGAGGTCGTCGCCGACAGCATCGACCGCAGCCTGCGGCTGATGAACACCGACTGCCTCGACCTCGTGCAGTTGCACTCCTGCCGGATCGACGTGCTCGAGCGCGGCGACGTCACGCGGGCCCTGGAGGACGCCAGGGCAGCGGGGAAGACCCGCTTCATCGGCTACTCCGGGGACAACGAGAACGCCGAATGGGCCGTCGGCAGCGGGCAGTTCGACACCCTGCAGACCTCGTTCAACCTGGTGGACCAGGGAGCGCGCCGGAAAATCCTCCCAGACGCCGAATCCAGGGGGATGGGCATCATCGTCAAGAGACCCATCGCCAACGCCGTATGGGGCGCGGCGCGGGATCCCCGGCCGTACGAGCACATTCCCGAGTACACCTCCGAGTACTACCGGCGCGCGGGGATGCTGCGGGCCGAGGGGCCGCTTCCCGAAGAGCCGGATGACCGCATCCTGCTGGCGATGGGATTCGCCTTCGGCCACCCGGAAGTCGACGTGGCCATCATCGGCACCAAACAGCCCGAGCACATGCTGGCGAACATCGACCTGGTGTCGAACAAGCTGCCGATCCCCCCCGAAGCAGTCGAGGCCCTGCGCGACCGCTACGACCGTCTCGAAGAGGAATGGGAACAGTGCGGGTAGCAAGTGTCCCCGCGTGCCATTTCCGCGTGAATTCGACCGCCGGCGCATCCGTCTCGCCGCGTGGCCTTCGGACCCTGGTTCTGATCCTGGCGGCAGGATAGGGAAAGCTGATCATGACTGCATTCGACGAACGCGCCGAAAGCGAACGGGGACGCGTGCGCATCACCGGCGTCACCGCCATGCAGCTCAAGTATTCCACCGGGCAGAGCTTGGTGCGCGTCGACACCGACTCCGGCCTGTACGGTATCGGCGAAGCGGGACTGCGCGGTTCGATGTGCAGGGCGAACCTCGAGTGGCTCGCCGGCAAGGTGCTCCTCGGGGCCGACCCCCTCAACGTCGACAAGCTCTACCACCGGATGATGGGGCTGCAGCACGCCTACCAGGCGCACGTGCCTACCGTGAGCGGCGTCGACATCGCGCTGTGGGACCTGGCGGGGAAGATCCTCGGCGCTTCGGTCAGCGAGCTGCTGACCGGCCGCTTCCGCGAGCGCGTCGACATGTATTTCAACGGCGATCCCTCCGACTGGAGCGACCGCGCCGCGGTCGACGACTTCGCCGCCGAATTCAAGGCTCATCCCTACGGGTTCCGCACCCTGAAATGCAGCTTCCCGCTGCCCCGGGAGGCGGCTCTCTCGCGGCCGTTCGCCGGCGCCGAACCGAACCAGTCCCTGAAGGGGAGCGACCTGAAGATCATCCGCGACGGAGTCGGGACCATGCGCGATGCCCTCGGGTGGGACTACGACTTCATCACGCACTGCCACAACGAGTGGGACGTGCCGACCGCCGCCGGCATCTGCCAGGCTGTCGAGGAGTCGCGCCCCCTCTGGATAGAGGATCCGCTGCAGGTCTGGTCCTGGGAAGGCTACCGGGCGCTCAGGGCGTCGTCGCGGGTGCCGGTCTGCACCGGGGAGAAGATCGAGGGGTACCGCGACTTTTTCCCCTTTATCGTCGAGGGCGCCATCGACGTGCTGCACCCCGACCTGTGCTGGTGCGGCGGCATCAGCGGCGGCCGCAAGATCGCCGAGCTCGCCGACCACTTCGGCCTTCCCGTGGCGCTCCACAACTGCGGCACCCTCGTGCACAACATGGCCAACGTCCATTTCGGAGCGTGCGTGCGCAATTTCAGCATGAGCGAGACGCGGCTGTACGAACACCGCTACATCGCCGACATGGGGGGCCTCGACGGCTTCGATATCGTCGACGGCAAGATCGCGGTTCCCGACGGCCCGGGGCTGGGGATCGAGCTGGTGCCCGAGGTGCTGCGCGCCGAGCTCCCGGAAGGGGAGCCCTTCTGGGAGTAACCGACACACCGCCGCCGACCGGCGCGAAGAAGGAAAGCCGAGGAACATGAAGATCGAACGCATCGAAGTCAGATCGGTCGCGCCCCCGACGGAGCAGTTCACCTGGTCCGACGATCTCCCGGCGCAGTTCGCGACCAACACGGTGCTGCGCCTGTACGCCGGCGGCGTCGAGGCGGTCTCCGGCGTCTGGAACGCGACCTCGTACGGGTTCGAGAAGTACACCGCCGAGGCGATCCGCCACGTCGCCCCCATCCTCATCGGGCGCGACCCCCTGCAGCGGGAAGCGCTCTGGCACGACATCCGGCCGCGCGTGTTTCCGCTGCCGCCGCAGGTGCTCGCTGCGATCGACATCGCGCTCTGGGACCTGGCGGGGAAGGCCGCCGGCATGCCGATCTACCGGCTGCTCGGGGCGGCGCGGGAGCGCATCCGCTCCTACGCGAGCACGCCGCTGCTCGAGGATGTCCCGGCCTACCTGAAGTTCGTCGAAGACCTGCTGGCGGAGGGGTACAACGCCGTCAAGTTCCACACCTGGTGCATTCCGGATAAGGACCTCGAGCTGTCCCGGGAGGTGGCGCGTGAGTTCGACACCTCGAAGACCGACTTCATGCTCGACGCGGAGAACAACTACGACCGCGGCAGCTCCCTGAAGGTCGCCAGGGAGATCGAGGAGCTCGGGTTCACCTGGTTCGAGGCGCCGCTGCCGGACTGGGATCTCGACGGCTACCGGGAGTTGACCCGCAGGACCTCGATCCCGGTGCTGCCGTCGGGGAACTGGTTCATGGACCTGATGAGCTTCCGGGAAGCGGTCGAGAGCAAGGCCTGGCGCTCAGCCCGCACCGACGTCCACATGATGGGGGGCATCACGCAGACGCAGAAGGCGGTCGCCCTGACCGAGGCCGCCGGCATCAACTGCGAGATCATGTCCTGGGGGTACAGCCTCAACTCGGCGGCCAACCTCCACCTGATGCTCGCCTGCGACAACTGCTCCTTCTGCGGCACGGAGTGCTCGTAGAAG
>JAPOZF010000581.1 GCA_026706165.1 Gemmatimonadota bacterium | reverse complement strand
CCTGGCCTCCACCGTGGCCGATATCGAGAACATCGTCATCAAGGCAGCGGACGGAACTCCCACCTTCCTCAACCAGGTAGCGGAAGTGGGCATCGGAGGGGCAGTACGGCGGGGGGTGCAGACCCGCAACGGGGTGGAGGAAGTGGTTGCCGGCATGGTGATCAAGCTCTTCGGCGCCAATTCCTCGACGGTGATCGAGCGGGTCGAAGCGAAGATGGAGGAGGTCAACCGCATTCTTCCCGACGGAGTGCGGCTGGTCCCCTACTACGAGCAGAAGACCCTGGTGGCGGCCTGCGTGGCCACGGTCACGAACGCCCTGATTCAGGGTATCGTCCTGGTCACCCTGGTGCTGATCCTGTTCATGGGCAGCGCCCGGCCGAGCCTGGTGGTGGCCCTCTCCATTCCCTTCTCCGTCCTGTTCGCCACCCTCGGCATGCGCTGTTTCGGCATCTCGGCCAATCTCATGTCCCTCGGGGGCCTGGCCATCGCCATCGGCATGATGGTCGACGGCACCATCGTCGTCGTCGAGAACGTCGACCGCATCCTGCGGCAGGCGGATGCCGGCGAGGGACGCGTCCAGGCCGTTGCCCGCGCCTGCGCCGAAGTCGGCCGTCCCATCGTCTTCGCCATCCTCATCATCATCCTTGTCTTCCTGCCCCTGTTCACCCTCCAGGGTGTGGAGGGAAAGACCTTCCGGCCCCTGGCCTACACCGTGGCCATGGCGATGCTGGGCTCTCTGGTCTTCGCCCTGTTCCTCGCCCCGGTGCTGGCGAACCTTTTGCTGCGCTCACCCGGACCCGGGGGAGACGGGGCACCGCGACGCGAAGGCTGGCTGATGCGACGCCTGGTGCCGGCGTACCGGCCCATGGTCGCCGGTTTCGTCGCCCACCGCTTCCTGGCCCTGGGCTCGGCCGGCATCCTTCTTCTCATCGGGCTGGCGGTCTTCCCGCGCCTCGGGTCGGAGTTCACCCCGGCCCTGCAGGAGGGGACCATGGTCCTGAGACTGACCATGGCTCCGTCGATCTCCCTCGAGGAGAGCACCCGCATCACCATGCTGGTAGAGCGCCGTCTACTGAAAATCCCGGAAATCGCCGGGGCTGTCTCGCGAATCGGCCGGGGCGAGGTCGGCGCCCATACCGATCCGATCAACAGCGCCGAGATGTTCCTCCTGCTCGAGCCGAAGGACCAGTGGCGCCAGGCCGACGACCAGGAAGAGCTTCAGGAGACCATTCGCGCCGAGCTGGGGGAGATACCCGGTGTGCTGACCAACTTCACGCAGCCGATCGCCATGACGGTGGACGAGCTGCTCGAAGGGGTGCGGGCCGAGCTGGCCATCAAGCTCTTCGGGGACGACCTCGACCTGCTGAAACAGAAGGCGGACGAAATCGCCCGGGTGGTCAACACGGTTTCCGGGGCCGCGGACGTCCAGGTGGACCAGGTCGGCGGGGCCCCCCAGCTGCTGATCAGGGTCGACCGCCGGGCCATCGCCCGTTACGGCGTCAACGTAGCCGATGTTCAGGAAGTGGTTGCGGCGGCCGTCGGCGGTGAGGTGGTCGGGCAGGTGTTCGAGGGGATTCGCCGCTTCGACATCCTGGTGCGTTTCGCCCCCCGATTCCGGAGCAGTCCGGAGGCCATCGCCCGGATCCTGGTCCAGTCCCCCATGGGCGTCCAGATTCCCCTGGTTCAGCTGGCCCGGATCGAAGAGGTGGTCGGACCGCGCCAGATCACCCGGGAAAAGAGCCAGCGCTTCATCACCGTCCAGTGCAACGTCACCGACCGGGATATCGGCTCCTTCGTCGAGGAGGCACAGGGTGAGATAGATGGCCGGGTGGCGCTGCCCCCGGGCTACCTCGTGACATGGGGGGGCCAGTTCCGACTGCAGCAGGAAGCCAACAAGCGGCTGGCGATAGTCGTGCCGATCACCCTCTTCGCCATCTTCCTGCTCCTGTTCTCCAGCTTCAACTCGCTGAAAAACGCGATTCTCGTCCTGCTCAACATTCCCCTCGCCCTCGTGGGCGGGGTGGTCGCCCTGTGGATTACCGGACAGAACCTGTCCGTGCCCGCCTCGGTCGGGTTCATCGCCCTGTTCGGGATCGCCCTGGGAAACAGCATGGTGATGGTGACCTGCTTCAACCAGCTCGTCCGCGGGGGAGTCGACCTCGACGAAGCCTCGGTCCAGGGCGCATGCCTGCGGGTGCGGCCGGTGCTGATGACCGCCCTGACGACCGCCCTGGGGCTGCTTCCGCTGCTGTTTTCAAGCGGGACGGGCAGCGAAGTACAGCGCCCCCTGGCCACGGTAGTCGTCGGCGGCCTGGTCAGCTCGACCGTGCTCACCCTGCTGGTGTTGCCGGCGCTCTACAAGTGGTTCGCCGTGCAGTTCAACCACGGAGAAGAGGAAAGTTCACTTGGCTGATACCGAAAGAACCGCTCCAAAAGACGCCGGAAGGCTCAGTCGAGTGGGCTGCAAGGGGAGCATCGGCAAATTACTCGGGCTTCCTTTCCAGGCCCGGCCCCGGCGGCTGATTCAAGCCGGTCGCAGTTGCGTCCAATTTCTTGACTTGCCCGTGACCTTTGGCTTAGGATTGCCGCATCCTGCCACGAGTTTCCCCGCATCGTCCCAATGCCCGGGAGGCTGTTGAGTGATATCCGCACCCCTGACGATGGTGACCGGGTTTTTCGATTTCCTGTGGTCATCCTTCCTGCTGCTGGCCCCCATGCTGTTGCTCGGGCTGTTCCTTTCGGGCCTGATCCATGTGTTCATCTCCCGCCAGGCCATTCTCCGGTGGCTCCGTGACGACAGCCTGAAATCCGTCGCCACGAGCTCGGCCATAGGCGTACCGGTTCCCCTTTGCAGCTGTTCGGTCGTTCCGGTGGTTGCCGAAATGCGCAGGAAGGGCGCGTCCCGCTCTTCCTGCATGTCCTTCCTGATAACCGCGCCTGAAACCGGCGCGGACTCGATCCTGGTCACCAACGCCTTCTTCGGCTTCATCGCCGCCGTCGTCCGGCCCGTCATCAGCTTCATCACGGCTGTCGTCGCCGGCATCTTCTGTATAGGCCTCATCAGGAACGGCGACGATGCGGCGGCTGGCCACCACGACCACGGACACGATCACGATCACGGACACCATCACGATCACGATCACGATCACGATCACGACCATGACCATGGACACGAGCCGCTGATTTCCGAAAGCGACGACTGCTACGTCAGCCCCTCGCACCTGAAGGCGATGTTCGCCCACTGGGTACGGGAGACCGCGGCGGCGGCCGGCCGATGGAGATTCGGTTCGTGGGTAAAACCGGACTTTTACCGCCAATCGCTCCGTGAGAATCAACCGTCGGAAGAGGTTCCTTCAGGCCGGCCGGCGGGGTACCAGGAGCTCGACTTCAAGAAGCTGGTCAAGCACATATTCCGCTACGGCTTCGTCGAGATCGCCGACGACATCCTTTTTGCCTTGCTGGTAGGGGTCGCCCTTGGAGGAGTGCTCTTCCTGGTCATCCCGACCGACCTGATGTCCCACGAGTATGCCCGCTGGTTGTCCTACCCGGTCATGATACTGGTCGGGATTCCCCTTTATATCTGCGCCTCCGCGAGCACTCCGATAGCGGCGGCCCTGGTCGCAAGGGGATTCAGCCCCGGTGCGGCGCTGATCTTCCTGATGACAGGACCGGCGACCAACACCGGCACCATCGCCATCATCATCAGCCAGTTCGGAGCCCGTTTCGCCTCGATCTACGTCGCCACGGTCATCGTGGTCACCGCCATCCTCGGTATCGCCATCGACGCCCTGCTTCTCGCCACCGGCCTGACGATCTCGGTAAACCTCGGTGCCTCGGAGTCGCCGACCCTCCAGATCCTCCAGTGGGGGGGCGCTTTCCTCCTGATCGCCCTGATCGTCTGGCGCTTCCGGGCGGGGGCCATGAAGAGCGGCTGGGAGGACCTGATGCTCAACATCCGTCCCCTCTCGAGACGCTGGTGGCAGGCGTGGGGGGGGATGACCCGCAACCGCTCCTTCCGGGGTCTCATCTCTCCGGCGGCCCCGATGGGCCTGATGATCTGGGCCCTGCTCTTCGTCATGTTCATCGGCAGCGGGTTCACGACGGTTCCTCCCGGACACGTCGGCTACGGCCGCCTGTTGGGCGAAGTCTACTGGCGCGACCTGCAGCCCGGGCTGCACTACCTCGCCCCGCGGCCTTTCGTCCAGGTCGACAAGTGGCCGGTGCGGGAGGTGAAGTCCATCATGGGCGACACACCCGGCGATTATGTGTCAGGGGATCTCAACCTCCTTTCCCTGACCGTAAACGTGCAGTACAGCGTCGAGGATCCCTACCGCTACCACTACCGGACAACGGACCCGCAACAGATCATCTCGGACGTCGTCAAGGGTCACATCCGTGCCTTCGTGTCCGCCCGTGATCTCGAGCAACTGCTCAACGTCCACCGCGTCACCCTGGAAGAGCATATCACCGAGTCGTTCGACCACGACGTCCACCTGTCGAACCAGGTGCTCAAGACCGTCGACCTGATCAAGGTCAACCTGTTGGACATCAGTCCCGTGGCCGAAACCCTCAGCGCCTTCAGGGACGTGTCGAGCGCCCAGGAGGACCGGGAGCGGATCATCGTCAACGCCCAGCGTTTCCTGGTGGAGCTCACCCCCCAGGCGCACGGCAACGCCGCCTGGGAAGTGGAGCAGGCCGACGGGGAAGCCTACCGGAAGGTGGCGACGGCAGCGGCCGAATCCGAGGCGATCTCGATGGTCTCGGCGGCCGTGCGCCAGGCCCCGGGCGTCCTGCGCAACATGCTGTGGCGGGAAAAGCTCGAGACGGCGTTGTCGGGCAATCCCAAGATCATCGTACCCAACAGAAAGAGCCTGGACAAGGTTGCCCTGTGGAAGCGGAAGCAGACCGCGGCCGGCAACGGGGCGGAACATCACCAGGGGAAAAAGCAATGAAGTTGAAGGGAACCACGATCAAGGCAGTCATTGCGGTAGTCCTCGGCGCTGTCGTCTACGACAGCTTCTACATCATCAACGAAACCCAACAGGGGGTGTTGACCCACTTCGGGAAGATATCCCCGCCCGTCAGGCAGCCCGGATTCCACCTCAAGTGGCCCCGCCCCATATCGAAAATCTACAAGGTCGACCGCCGCATTCACACGCTCACCGGGATACCCCATGAGCTGATAACCGAAGACCAGAAGAGCATCCTCGTCGACGGCTACCTGCTGTGGCGCACGGAAGACCCGATTCTCTTCGTCGAGGCGATCCGCACCGGTCAGAACGCGGTCGAGCGGCTGCAGGATCTCTACCTGTCGAGCAGCGGCATCATCATCAGCAACAAGTCTTTGGACGCTTTCATCGGTCTGGGGCTGGAACACGAGGACCTCAACGAGGCCTCCCGTGAGATTCTCGCCAGAATCGCGCCGATTGCGAAGGAGAGCTACGGAATCGACGTGATCGAAGCGGGAATCGTCGAATACACCCTGCCGGTGGAGAACCGGCCGAGCGTCATTCAGCGCATGATCGCCGAGCGCGCCCGTATCGCCGCCCGCTACCGCAGCGAAGGGGAAGAGCGGGCCCTGCGCATCGAGGCCCTGGCAATCAACGAACACGAGAAACTGATCGCCGACGCGCACGCCGAGGCGACGACCATTCTCGGCGAGGCCGAGGCCGAGGCCCTGGCCCTGCTGGGAAGGGCATACCGGAAGGATCCCGAGTTCTACAAGTTCGTGCGCGCCCTCGACAGCTACGACCTGATCATCGACCGCAACACGACGCTCATGCTGCCCGCCGACAACGAGTTGTTCAAGTACCTCGACAGCAGAGCGCGACCAAGATAGAAGAGCCCGGCAGATGAGTGAACGACAGACGTTACCGCCGAGTACGCGCGCAATCTACGCCGTATTCGATTTCTATCAGGAACACAAGCGGGGACTTCTGACAGCCGCGGCGGTCGCCGTTGTCGGGGGGGTGCTGCTGAGCGGGTTGCATATCGTCAAGAAGGAGGAGCAGGGCGTGCTCACCCGCTTCGGCAGGGTGGTGAACGCCAACGTCGGCCCCGGGGTGCATTACCACATTCCCGTCATCGAAAAGGTCTACATCCACAAGGTCAAGCGGATCACCCGCCACCAGGTATCCAGCAAGGAAGGGAACACGGTCAACTTTACCATTCTGTCGGGAGACGTGAACCTGCTCGAAGTCGATGTCGCCCTCCAGTACAAGATCGACAACCTGAGGAATTTCCTTTTCGTCGCGTCCGACCCCCTGACGATGGTTACCATGTACGCCAGGGAGGAGCTGATAAACATCCTGGGGCAGAATTTCATCGACCTGATTCTCACCTCGAACCGGAACATCATTCAAAGCGACCTGTTGGACAGCATTACCGAGCGCCTCGAGGCACGCGACATCGGCATCGAACTGGTCTCCCTCGACATCGTCGACGTGCGCCCGATCGAGGAAACCCGCGCTGCCTTCCGGGACGTAAGCGATGCCTACACCGAGCGGGTGAAGGCGGTCAGCGACGCCAACCGCAAGAGGGAGCAGCTGATCGCACACAGCCGGGGGCAGGCCGAAGCGCTGGTGATAAACGCCAAGGCCAAGGCCAGGGAGCGGCTGATCCAGGCGCAAAGCAGCGCCGGGGTGTTCACCGCGCTGTTGGTCGAGTACAAGAGACAACCCGCGCACGTGAGCTTCACCCGCTACTGGGACCGGATGCGCCAGATCTTCTCGGAGGCCAGCCTGGCCGCGGTCAATCCGGGCAAGAACTCGACAATCGACATCAACATGATCGACGGCGGAGCGGGATTCACCCCTGCGGACATGGCGCTTGGAGCTCCTCCCTCGGCTGAAGAAGAGGCCGTCGACAGGCCCCTGCTGTCGTCGGCGCTGCTCCAGAACGTGCATTCTATCGAGAGCGTCGATGCCGACAAACACCTGAGGGACGGACAATTCCACAGAACGGGGGCCGAACGGGATCACATGGGCATCGCCAACCCCCGATCCCTCATTTTCGACACCCCGTCGATATTCTCCCATCGCCACGTCGCGCGCATCGGCAAGCCCATCGGGCAGCAGGAGGACGCGAAGCCGATGATCGAGAAGCTCGCTACCGGGGGCAAAGCAGACGGCAAGTCCGGAAAGAAAGAAAAAGCTGCTGGAAAACCCGGGAAGAAGGGAAAGGCTGGCGGCAAGCCCGGAAAGAAAAAGGCCGCTGACACATCCGGGATGAAGGAAGAGCCTGCCGGCGAGCCCGAAACGGAAGAAAAGGCCGGTACCGGTAGCGGTAGCGGTAGCCCTTAGACTGCTGAAGGACGAGAGCGAGCACCGCTGGTATGCTTTTTGCCACCTTCCTCATCCTGCTGTCGACGGCGGTCTCCACGGCCGGAGAAACTGTCCTGTTCGGGCAGAGCGCCTGTTTCTCAGGCCCGAACCAACGTTTGGGGTTCAACTACCGGGCAGGCATCGACGCGGCTTTTCACGAGCGCAACGATCGCGGGGGAGTCAACGGCAGGTCTCTTGAACTGGCATCCCTCGACGACGCCTACGAGCCTGACCTGGCAGCCGCCAACGCGGAACGGTTCGCCGCCGAGAACGAGGTGCTGGCAGTAATCGGCGGCGTGGGAACCCCGACGGCCAAACGCATCGCCCCGATCCTGAGGACGGCGGAGATCCCCTTCGTGGGTCCCTTCACGGGTGCGGATTTCCTGCGCAACGCCCAGCGCTTTCCCAATGTCGTCAACCTGAGGGCGGGTTACTTCGACGAGACCCGGATGCTCGTCGACCACATCCTCGAGGAGCGCGGGAAGAACCGCTTCGGGATCATATACCAGGACGACGCCTTCGGCCGGTCGGTCCTGAAGAACTTCAAGGCCGTGCTCGACGAGCACTTCATTCCCATCCTGGGGAAAACCGCTTTCTCCCGGAACACCCACGCCGTCCAGGCGACTCTCTTCGCCCTGGCCAAGGCCGACCTCGACGCCATTCTCCTCGTCGGGGCGTATCCCTCCAACGCAGAAATAATCAACCTGTCGCAGTCCCTGGGGCACGAATACATAATGGCGAATCTTTCCTTCGTCCTTTCCTACGAGCTGAAAAAGAACATCGACGCCCCGAACGACAGGATCCTGGTCACCGAGGTGATGCCCGCGGCCGACGACACGAGCATGCAGGTTGTCCGGAGCTTCCGTCGGGCTATGGCAGCAGGTGAAAATGCGCAGTCAGAGGTGGTGAACTACTCGATCAACGAGGTGTCCCTTGAAGGATATATCCTCGGCCGCTTCGTCATCGCCGTGCTCGAGCGCATGGGGGACGAATTGACCAGGGAAAACTTCATGAAGCAGGCATTGTCGTCCGGACCGGTGGCGATCGACGATTGGACTCTTGAATTCGGACCCGGCACGAATTCGGGTTCGAGCTACCTCAGGTTGATCGATCTGGGCGGCCATGATTCGGCTTCACTAGGGGGAGAAACTGCAATTGAAAAAGGTGGATGAATTTTCCGTCGAAGAGGTCGGAGAAGAATGGCTGCGCGAGCTCTACAAGGTCGTCGCCATGCGGCGCGGTACCATGTTCAGGCTGATAACCGAGGCGGCTCGCCTGCTGCTGCTCGGCAACGCCGGCGGGGCTGCGCTGATCATCGGATTCATGAGCGCCTCCACGGGAAACGAAGATGCCTCCTACCACTGGCTCGCCCTGGGGACGCTGCTCGTCTTTGCGATCGGAACCCTGGCGTCGGCCCTGACGATGATCCTGGTGGCCCTGGTTTCGGTGAAGGAAGCCCACAGCGCCGAGGAAGCCCTGAAAGAGTTCGTTGAGGGAGGGATCGACCGCAGCCAGGTGATGTTCACGGTCGGAGAGCAGACCTTCCGTATCGCCGACTTCTCAATGGTGACCGGCCTCGTCAGCACCGTGGGGTTCATGCTGGGAGGCCTGAGCAGTATCCTCCTGCTGACCCTGTTCTTCTGACCGGAGCCGCTTCCCGGCGTTCCGCTCGGGAGTTTCTCGAAGCCTCGCCAGTCACCCCGGCGCCGCTGCGAGGTTCCACGGACCCACCCCTGGATTCGAGGCACGTTCATGGTAGATGCAGATGCCCTGCTGGTCCTGGCGGGGTACTCAGCCGTCATTTTCGCCGCTTCCTTTGTAGGCGGCAGGCTGGCTTTCCTCGGTACCATGACCCACACGAAGACTCAGGTCCTGATGAGTCTCGTTGCCGGCTTCATCCTCGGCATCGCCATGTACCATCTGTTCCCCCACAGCCTCGAGCGCATTTCCGGACCCGGACCCGAGGTTGTCGAAAAAGCCGTGGCGTGGGTGGTGTTCGGGATGATCCTGATGATCTTCCTGCTGCGCATCTTCCACTTCCACAAGCACGACTTCAGCAGCGAAGCGAGCGATCTGTACGAACATCACGACCACGGCGACTCCGGAATACACTCGCAGAGTCTGCTCGGGGTCGCCCTCGGCCTCGGGGTGCACACCGTGACCGAAGGGGTTGCGCTGGGAACCAGCATGCAGGTCAGCTCGCCGCATGAAGAGGAAGGGGTGCTTCCTGCCCTGGGTGTATTCCTCGCCATTGTGCTGCAC
>JAPOZF010000081.1 GCA_026706165.1 Gemmatimonadota bacterium | reverse complement strand
CGTCTTTTCATTTCAACTCACTCCCGGACCAGGCGCACGGAGAAAACAATCGGGCCTGTCTCTAGCTGATCCCCGTTTTGCAGAGCCGCCCTCTCCTCCGGGTTCAGCAAACGGCCATTCACCCTGGTCCCGTTCAGGGCGTTCAAGTCCTCCGCGTAGAGCGTGGGGCCAGTGCACCTGAGGCGGACGTGTTCGCGGGAGACTTCTTCGTGATCGACGACGAAATCGGCATTCGTCGGGCTCCTCCCGAGCGTTACACCGGCCGGATCACCCAGCGCCAGGGCCGATATGGTCAATGCGAATTCCCGGCCCGAGCTGTCCCGGCCTTCCAGCAGGCATCTGAAAGGCGCCGGCTTCGGTGCGGCGGCCGCAGCCTGGTGCGCTGCGCTCAAACGGGACTCGGCGCTTCGCAGCTGCTCATTTCTCCGGTGGGAGGCAAGCAACCAGCCGAGCAGGGTGAGCAACACAAGCCCTCCCCCGATTGGAATCCCCCACTTCAAGCTCAGCGGGATCTCCCGGGCAGGTTGTTCGCTGCTGCCGGCGACCTCGTCAGTCGCCGAGTCGGGGAACGCTTTCCCTGTCTCCAGGCTATCCGTATGGACCTTGGAAGTTAGAAGGCTGTCGGGCGCAGCTTTTTCCGCGGTGACCGCCCGCGTTGTCCCCCTCTTCAGACTCTCCGCCCGGGCTCTGGCAGCCTGAATGCTCCGGGTCGCGGCCCTTTGCGCAGCGTCCGCCCGGGCTTTGACCCTTTCAGCTTCTTGCCGGGCGAACTTCTCCTTTTCCCCGGCTTCTGTTGCGGCCTTTATCGCCGAGTCGGCTTCCGCCCTTGCCAGTTTCAGGCTGTCCGCAACCGCCAGTTTGTCGCGTTCCGCCCGCTCGAGTGCACTCAGGCATTCAGTATTTACCGCCTGATGCGCGATTTCCCGGTCGTCGAGAGCGGCCACCATGTCTTTGCTGCTCAAGGCAAAAACCGCTCCTTTCGGCTTCGCTGTTCGAAACGGCCAAGGCTCGCCGCGGGGGTTCGGCATGTTGATGGCCACCACGTCTCCGCATTCGTTGAACAAGGGCATGCCAAAGGCTTTTGCGGATATCAAGGCATTGTGTTGCAGCAGGCGCCCAACGGGGCGTCCTGCCTTCTTTTCGAAAATGGTTTCCCAGGTGCTTATGGTTCCCTGAGAAAGCGAGACATCCCCCATGACGCCGAACCTCAGCGCCCCGACGGTTCGGCCTGCATCGGCTTCCTTCTCGTCCAGCCTGAGGGGAGTGGGGTTCGAATTCTGTGTCTGCAAAAGGGCGAGGTTTTTTTTCCGGTCGGCGAACACCTGCTCGGGAATTGTCTCGGCGTCCGTTTTCAGGGACAATACCGTTACTCTCTCCGCTTTCTCCACGAGATGGGCATTCGTAAGGACATGTCCCATTTCGTTGACGACAAACCCGGCTCCCTCAACCGCAACCTGGTTATTCTCGTACGCCCGAACACGGACGATGCTTTCAGAAACGACATCGACATTTATCCGGGCCCCGAGGTCCCTTGGAAAAAGGCTCCAGGCCGCTACTGCAACAAAGATTGGGAAGATGAGCTGCTTTCTCATGATTCCACAGGGTTCAGGATGTCCGTCGGAACCTTCGCAACGGCCTTGGGCTCAACTGCAGCATTCCTGGTTGTTCCCGCTCATGTCGGGTTTCAGGGACCCAAAGCGACATCATGAGGTTCATCCAGTCCGGAGACGACTGTTTCTACCCGGGAGCCGTCGAAGTTGCCCCGCTGTATGTTGCCCTCAATCCAATCCGTCCAGTATATCTTGCCACCGTCCACGTCGAGGGCAACGCCCTTGAAACTTCCGGGGAAAAAGGTTTCGACCTGGGATCCATCGAGGTTGGCTCGCAGAATCCCATCCCACCCTGCCGAGTATATCTTGCCGCCGCCTTCGTCAATGGCAAGGTCGTATACACGCGCCGCTCCGGTGATGATGGTTTCGTCCCCGGATCCGTCGAGGTTTGCCCGCCTGATTTCTTCCCCCCTCCAGCCTGCCCAGTACATCTTGCCTTTGCTGAGATCCAGAGCGATGACTTCTGAGGCGCCGGCATCAGTGAGAAGGGTTTCGACTGGGGAGCCGCCGAGGCCCGTCCGGTAGATTGTTTCTTTCCAGTTCGCCAGGTACGACCTGCCTCCGGTCACGTCCAATGCGATGTCACTTCCCCATACCGTGCCGAGGCTTTCGATCCGGGAGCCATCGAGGTTTGCCCGCCTGACGCTTCCCCATTCCGTCCAGTATATCTTCCCGCCGGCCGCGTCGATGGCAATGCCCTCCGGATCTTCCAATCCGGAGACGATGGTCTGAACTTCGGAACCATCGAGGTTTGCCCGCTGAATCACGCCCGCACCGAAGTCCGCCCAGTACAGCAGGCTGTACGTCCTGTACGTGGATTCTCCAGTGGCCGGAGCAGCTACCCCTGGCTCGCCTTGGGGTCCTTGGTCTCCCTGAAGTCCTTGGTCTCCCTGGGGTCCTTGGTCTCCCTGAGGCCCCGCTGGTCCAGCTGGACCTGAAGGTCCTTGTTCCCCCTTTTCCCCCTGGGGTCCTTGAGGTCCCACGGGACCCGGGGGGCCTGTGCATGTGGTGAGGGCGAAAGCAAACAACAAGGAAAGCCCGAGATATTTCATTGCAGCCATCCTTTCAGCATGGAAGATGAAGGATTATCGCCGTGCGCGGTTCGTCAGCACGGAGAGAGAACGATCCAAACCCCAATGAGTACGCCTCCTGCCAGGTTTTCAAGTGGTGGGGTCAGCCGAGTCAGAGGGGATGGCGGAGCACCCATCGTCGTTACAGGCAACAACCCAATAGTAGTTACCGAAAGTGTAAGGGTCGTCATGGGTGTAGGTCGTACTGGTTAAATTCGTTGCCAGTACCTCGCATGGCGTTGGTCTGCCGCTACGTTGGTCTATAGAACATCTATCCTGAAATTGATCGTAGTAGATTTTGTAGTAGGTAGCCCCATTCACCTCGTCCCACCTCACGGTTGTCTCATCTTCATCTGTATTCCAGCTGAACCGCTGGTTATTTGGGATGGAAGGTACACCTGGAGGTCCTTGAGGTCCTTGTGAAGTGTACCCCGTCAACTGGACAGAAAGTGGGCTGAAATAAGGTGCATTTTTCAAGCTTCTTGAATCCGGGTTGTTCCCCGTACCGAGTACCGATACGGGCGGGAGGATCGTCCTTCTCCACAGTGGCCCTTTTGGCTGACCGAGAGGGAGAGGTACCGGGCATGGCTGTGCGACCCCCTCAGGCCCGCCCGGTAGACCTGGACCGGCGTGGCATACCCCAGCGCCTGGTGAAAGCGGTCCTGGTTATAGAAGTCGAAATAGCGATCCACTCCATGGCGGATCTCGGCCACTGTCTCGTATCCCTTCAGGTAGATGTCTTCGTATTTGAGCGAACGCCACAAGCGCTCGATGAAGATGTTGTCCCAGCAGCGCCCGCGGCCGTCCATGCTCATGCGCACCCCGGCCTCCTCGACCCGCCGCGTGAACTCGCTGCTGGTGAATTGCGATCCCTGGTCGGTGTTGAAAATCTCGGGACGTCCCTGGGACAGCGCTTCGTCGAGCGCTTCCAGGCAGAAGGCCGCGTCCAGGGTGTTGGCCAGACGCCAGGAGAGCACGTAGCGAGAGAACCAGTCCATGACCGCCACCAGGTAGACGAAACCGCGGCGCAGCGGCAGGTAGGTGATGTCACTGGCCCATACGAGGTCGGGCCGATCGATCACCCGCCGGCGCAGCAGATAGGGGTAGATTCGGTGCGAGGCGTCCCCTGCCGACAGGCGCCGCCGCACCGGGATCGCCTGCAGACCCAACACCTGCATGAGCCGGTGTACCCTTTTGTGATTGACCGCGTAGCCCTCGTGGCGCAACGCCTGCTCGAGACGACGCACGCCATAGAAGGGATAGCGGGTGTAGAGGCGATCCAGGGCGTGCATGAGCTCGAGGTCGAATGGGTCGGGCGGTCGCGGCCGATAGTAGTAACTGGAGCGCGACAGCCCCAGCAAGGCGCACTGGCGCGCCACGCTCACCCGCTCATGGCCGGCTTCGATCATCGCCCGACGCTCAATCACCGAGAGATTGGTGTTTTTTTTTCAGCCACTCCAACTCCACCTGAAGGCGGCCGATCTGCTGGTAGAGCTCGGGAATCAACGCGGTTTCGTCCTCCTTGGCGGTCCTCGAACCGGGGCGTTGAAAAAGCTCCGGCAGGTGTTCGACCAGCTGCTTCTTCCAGCCGCGAATCAGGTTGGGATGGAGGGAATACTTGCGCGCCAATTCACTGATCGTGTAGTGCTCGCGGGCCGCCTCCAAGGCGACTTTGGCTTTAAACTGCGGGGAGTGAACGGTGCGTTTCCTTGCCATCGGTTATCCTCGGGAAGGAGATGAATTTCTCAACTATCGCACCTTAACCAACTGTCCAGTTTTTGGGGTACATTACAATCCGCAACCCTGTCACGTGTAGTTTCCTCCCACAGTACATCGATGAACACCAATAGTGCTTTAGTGTTCAATTGTTCGAATTCGCCACCGTCAGCCATTGCGTCGAGGAGTTCTACAAAAGAAATCTCAGCAAAGGTTGACCTTCCAATACTCTGTTCTTGCTCGGGGAATTGAGTCCCGACGGAGAGCTTGTTGTGCTTACTCACTTTCAGTTGTCGCAACTGCTGAAGCGATAAGGATCGACCGTTTATCATGCCATCGAAGGCGAACCATAGTAGCTGACACTGTCCGCGAAAGTCGTCTAATATCCGAACCGCTGCCATCGAATCGGCTTTTGATATTGTTGGTGTGTGGTATAGCCTGATTTGGGCGGGACCGTCCGTCCAGTAAAGTTTTGCCATATCCTTCTTTGCCACTCTTAGCCTTTTTGACTTACCCTGATTCCCGGCCAGTTTTCCGATTGGATTAACCTGATTGATATCTCAGGGGACTGTTGTCCCAAGGCGGAATGCCGCCGATGGGATCACACCAACCTCCCAAGTAAGCTGTGTGATATAGCCTCGCATGGTTCGGTTGAAGGTCAGCACCAAGACGCGAACAGACTCTTCTGTTTGGAGGCGTTTCCTGCGCTCCAGGCGGGACCTGCAGATGCGCATCCAAGTGCTTCTCTCAACCGATCACGATGGGACCCTGCTCGACCTGCCGCAGGAGATCCTGCTCCGTCTTCCTGACCCATGCGTCGACCTCCTCCGCGGTGCGCAGGGTGCGGCTCTCAAGTTTCACGTGACGGATCTCCGGTTCGACGAGTTTGTCCGCTTCCGCCCTGGCCTGCGCGAACAAGTGCGGGAGGGCCGCGGTGCGCGTCCGCCAGCCGTCGAGTGAGATGCGCTCCAGGGACTCCAGCACTTCCTGCTCGCTGCCGGTCGCGCCCGTGGTCGCCTTCGAGATGCGCAGCCGCGCGAAGATCGCGCCGCGGTCTTTCTGCTCGATCCGCTGCCAGCTCTCGGTCTCTTCCAAGCGCTTGAGTTCCACTCCGTAGGTCTCGTCGTACCGTTTCTGAGATTCCGCCAACTCGGTCCGTAGCGCATTCGTCAGATTTCCCGCAAGGCCGGGCACCGGGTCGGAGGGGTCGAGCAACCGCCGGTCCGCGACGATGGCTTCGATCTGGGGCTTTGCCTCCCGTGCGGCATCGAGGCTGTCGGCGTGGCGCGCGAGAGTCTGCAACCGCTGGAAGGCGAGCAGGCGCGTTTCCGCGAGGCGGCCTGCCTTGGTCCAGTCCTCCAAGTTGGCCGACAGGGTGTCGTGCCTCTCCAGCAGGGCTAGGAGCTGCTCGTTGCCCGCAAGCGACTGAAGCTCGGACAGATGGCGGGTACCGGGGCGTTCGGGCAGCGGGGCTTCCCCGCCCGCGTTCCGGGCAAGTTCCCATAGCTTGTGTAACAACCGGCCTGTGGCCTCGGACTCCTCGTTCGGCTTGCAGTCGGTTTCCGCTGTTTGAAAAAGACTGCGCAGCTTCAGACGCTGCCGGGTATCGATGGTAGCGCTCTCAATCCGGAAGTCGACGTTCGCCACTTTCCCCTGGTCGAGCTCGCGCGGCTTCAGGGCAACGCCGTTCGCCGAAGCACGCAAGTGCCCCGCTTCAAAGAGACTGATGAGGGCCGCGTCGATGGCGTCGCGCGGCCAGCCGTAGGGCGGACCGGAGTATTGCGAGCGGATCTCTTTTCCCTTCTTGCCTGAACCCACCGTCTCCAGCACGGCCGAACAGACCGGGTGCTCCTCGGTCTTGCCGCTGTATTCCAGGGCTTCCAAGGGGTGCTCGGCACCACGGCGGGCGCGTTCGATCACCTTCGGCCACCGGGGGTCGTCGGCGTCGCCGAAGCGGTGGAAGAGCCGGTCGAGGGAGGCGTTTGCGGCTTCGGTCGTCTTTTCGGACAGGCTCAGTTCCAGGCGTTCGTTGCCCCCGCCCTGGAAGACCTTCGAGCCGTTGATGATTTCGGCCACCAGCGCCTTCTGCGCGTTCTCCGCCTGGACGCGGCGGGTCTCCATGCCCTGGCGCGCCTCGGTCCCTTCCTCTCCCGCGGGCACGCCCTTGTATTCGAGGGTCTCCCTGGCGGCGCTGCTTTCGGAGATGCGCCGGGCCAGCTCGTCGGCCCGGGTCCTGGGCACGAATACGTGGAGGACGGGGCTGTCGGGCCCCGCGGCGCGCGCGTCGGCGATTACGCTCCCCTCGTCGGCGCCCCAGCCGTCCCGTATCCACACCGGGATGTCGAGGCCGCCTTCGGGCGGGGGCTCGGCCCCGAAGTGCAGCGAGAGCTTGCGAGGCTCCTTGCAGCTTCCGTGCACCAGCCGTACGGACTTCACCGCTTCCTGCACCGCGGCGCCGAGGAGCTGGCTGCGCCTGCTGCTCATGCCGGCCAGGTCGTTGGCAAGCTTGCTCTGCCTGTTGCGGAACTCGGCTTCCCATTCGCTGCTCTCCCGCGTCTGCAGGCTGTACTCCTCTTCGAGCTTCATCAGCGTGCCCGTCTCCACCAGCTCGTCGAGGAGCGCGGGGAGCCGCCCGCGCAGGGGGGCTCCGTCCCTGGCCAGATCCTCGACCAGAAGGTCCGCCAGTGCCTCCGCAGTCGCGCGCACCCCGATGTCGGCGCCGGCTTCACGCGGGAGCTTGCGGATCAGGAACACGAGGGAGCAGAGCCGGGACTTGAGGTCGCCGCCGGGAGTGCCGTCGCGCAGCTTGACGATGGTCTCGTGAAGCTCGCGCAGCAGCATGCCGGAGTTCAGCAGGTTGGTCTCCAGCTGCTCGAAAAGGAAGTTCGCCGACACCACCGTACCGAGCGGTCTGTCGGCCGTGCGCCGGATGGCTTCGTAGACGATTTGAAGCTGGGTGCGCAACTGGCCCGCCATGCCGGCGCGGTCGACGGCGCGCAGGGTGTGCTCCCAGAAGCGCCGGCGGACGGGGAGCAACGGGTAATCCTCCACAAGGACCTGCTTGTCCTCGCTGCGGGGGCTGATGCGGCTGCCGGCGAGGTGGCGGTCGATCTCCCCGGCGCTCGCTTCCAATGCCGCTTCGACGTCGTTGACGCGGTCCTGGCGTTTGGCCAGGACGACCCGCCGGATCACCGTCTCCACGTCCTGATCCGACAACTCCACGTTGATCCGGAAACGGCCCTGGAGACGCTGCAGGGCTGGGGTGCCGGAGAGCGCGGTCTGTCCGGTGCCGACGAAGAGCAGGCGGTCGCCGAACCGCTTGCTGCAGGCTTCGACCAGGTCCTGCACGATATAGGAGCGGTTGGTGCCCTCTCCGATGTACTGCTGCACCTCGTCGAGGACGATGACGGCGCAGGGCATCCCGCCGCCGGGAGCCAGGGTCTCCTGTACCGCCGCGGTGAACTCGTCCGTGGTGACGTCCGCCGGCTTCGGAAACTGGGCGCGCAACGCCGCCCTGGCTTCCCTTTCGCTGTTTGCGAAGCCGGGGTCGGCGGCGAGCAGCGCTTCCGCGATGACCGGGCTCACATACAGGTCGTTCAACTCGCGCCGGAACTCCCGGCCTGTCGCCTCAACTGTATCCTGCACCTGGTCGTAGATGCTGTTCTTCTTGAGCCAGAGGCAGAAGCGCGCCTGGGGATAGCTCTCGGGGAGCCCCGCGGACTTGAACACGATCCCGAGCAACGCCAGCCGGACGCTATCCCCGGCGCCGTCGAGGGTTCCGGCCGCGGCGTGCAGCCCCTGCCCCCTCCGGCCGAGGGTGGAGATCTCGGTCAACAGTTCCCCCACGTCGGCCGGCAACCGGGCAAGGCCCCGGGCGTTGGCGCCGTCCTCGGGGAAGGGGTAGTCCGTCCACAGGAAGCGCAGCATCTTCGCCAGGTGCGACTTGCCGCTGCCGAAGAAACCGCTGATCCAGGCCGCCGGCTGCTCCGGCTGACCCTGGTGGCTTATGTAGGATTCAAGGATGCGAACGAGCCCGCTGCGGTACTGTCCTTCGCACACGAAATGCTCCAGCTCGAAGCGGAGCGTGCGGCGCTCCTCTTCGGTGACGGCGTCGGTAACGGCCGCGACGCCCTGGTTCAGAAGCGTGATCTTGTCGGGGTCTCTCTGGAAAACCGCCCGGTTCATCATATCGGGTACCCTTCTCAGTCTTCCTGCGCGGTAATCGGAACCGCGAGGTAGTTCCAGCCGTCCCGGGCGTCGAGCAGGCGATAGTTGCCGTCTTCGTACTCGCCGGGAAAGAACACGGCGATCCGGCCTCTGATTTCTCCCTCTACAGCCTTCATCAGTTCCGACACCCGGACGAAACCGAAAAGAGAGGCAATGCCGTAGACCCCGACGACCGTGTGTTCGTCCGCTTCCGGCCCCGTCAGTTTTTCGCGTACAAGCCCTGCCACATGCGCCAGGAATTCGTCGTCAAGCTTGAGCTCCAGGTCCTTGGGGGACTCGAAGTAGCTATCACGGTAATCCAGGGCCGCCATCCACCTGGCGAATGCAGCGGTCAGATCGCACTCTATCCAGCGGTGTCCTGCCTCCCTGGTCGCCAGCTCGAAATGAGTCATCCGCGCCCGCAGCCGACGCTCGTCGGTCCTGTCGTACTGGATGAATATGGTGCGCTGGGCCCCCGCCAGATCCTTCTGCCATGGAAGGGCGATGTACCGTTTGTAGCACTCGGCGAGTCTGTCGATCCGCCCCACAGTCAAGGCTCCCTTATGTCCCCGGTGATTCCGGTCGGAAAAGATACGTCGATCATGGCGCCGGACTGCTTGAGGTCAAGCAGTCCCAAACGTTTTGCCGACCAAGCCAGTTCGACCAGTTCGTCCGCTCCGGCGTCCAGGACCGCGCACCAGGGGGTCTCGAAAAGCAGGCGGCCCCGCCGGCCGGAACCGAATCCGATCAAAAGGGAGTACACAGTCGCGACGGGTGTCGCCTGCACGCGTTGCCGGGTTTTTCTGCTTCGGCCTTGCAGATGGCCTGATTGAGTCCAGGACGAGGAGGCGTTGCGCACCACCTTGTCGAGGATATTCTCGTTCAGGCGCTCCTCGGCGATTTCGGAGAGGGAGTCCTTCATGGGTTGCCGGGCGAACTCGTGGCCGGGCGGCGTGCCGAGAACGGGGGCCGCGGTGGCCCGC
>JAPOZF010000137.1 GCA_026706165.1 Gemmatimonadota bacterium | reverse complement strand
CGAGCCTTGCTCCCGGACAGCCGAGGTCGCCGCCCTCAGGAAAGGGATCGTCGACGACTGCCGCGAGCTGGCCACGGAAGGGGTCGAGCTCGTCGCCGCCCTGCAGGAGGGGCTGCCGCGCGGGGCCGTTCTGGTCAGCGACCTCACGGTGGCGGCGTACTGGTGCCGGCGCCTGCTCGAGCTCTACGAGCCGCGCTGCAACATCTATCCCTGGGGGTTCTGCACCCTCGGCTTCGGCCTGCCCGCGGCCATCGGGGCCAAGCTGGCCTGCCCGGAACGGCCCGTCGTCTGCCTCTCGGGGGACGCGGGGTTCCTGTTCAACTGCCAGGAGCTGGCGGTCGCCGCCGAAGCCGGCCTTCCGGTGGTCGTCCTGCTGTTCAACGACAGCGGCTACGGAGCCCTGCGGCCCCAGCAGGACCACCGCTTCGGCCGCAGGCACGCCGTCGATGCCGGCAACCCGGATTTCGTCGCCGTCGCCAGGGCCTTCGGGGTAGAGGCCCGGCGCGTCAACGAGATCGGATGCCTGGGGCCGGCCCTGGCCGAGGCCCTAGAGGCGGAGGCGCCGGCGCTGATCGAGGTGCCTGTGGCGCTGCCGCCGCAGATCATGGAGCCGGGGCCGAGGGCGCTGTTCGAGGCGGCCCGCGGGCGGACCGGGTAGTCGCCCGAATCCGGAGGGGGCTGCTCGAAGTTCCGGCAGCAGGGCTATCTCCGGCGGGGCCTGGCCGAGGGCCTGGAGCCGGGGCCGAGGGCCCTCTTTGAGGCGGCCCGCCGACGCCCGGGCAGTTGTCCGGGTACCCGGAGCCGGTCTTGTGTTCTTTCGTGGGTTACTGGTTGTCTCGGCGCCCCAGCTCCGCTGCATTACGCAATGCTCCCAAAACGGAGAAACCTTGTCTGAGGCCCGCAGGCCATCCCGACCCGGAGTGTTTCCCCGGAAGTAACGTTATCTCCGGGAAGCCCCTGACCGCAGTGCAATGCCGCCATTCACCGATATCGAGAGACCCGTGTCGGGGCTGTGGGCGCTCCCGGCTGTGTTCTTTGCCCGGATCCCGTTACGGGGCTGCTGTCATACCGGTCAAACTTCGCGGTCTTGTCGAGCGTTTCCGTTTCCCGCCGCCCCCGGTTGGCATGGGGCGATTCTCCAACCGGCGGGAAGCCCGGCTGGCCGAGGGAGCTTTCGGCGGCCTTCGCGGCGGCGACCTCACGACAGCGGATCGCTACCAGTTCACGAGTCCGGGTTTCTGCTGCTCCCACCCCGAATCGGAGGGGAACACGGTGTTCATCGACACCGACTCGAGGTCGCGGGCGAACATCGGCTTGACGATGCCGATCCACTCCTTGAAGTGGGGCGCTTCGAGGTGGGCCTGGAACGCCTCCTCGTCGCGGTAGACTTCGTAGAGGTAGAAGCGGCCGGGGATCTCCCGGTCCTGGTTGATGTCGAAACGGAAGCAGCCGGGCTCGTCCCGGACCGAGCCCCGGGCGTCTCCGAAGCTGGCCTGCGTGAACTCCTCGACATGTTCCGGTTTGACGTCGATGGTGACGAAAATCGAATACATTCCGGTCTCCTCCCTCATGGCTGGTTGGTGCGGATGAACGGCTCATCCGGCGGTCGCGAAATACTCCCGCAAGATTTCCCTGCCCGCAACGCCTCCGGGGCGACCTGCAGGGCCCGGCGCCTGTGGTCCCGCCCGCGTGTGTCCGCCCGCGGTGCGGTGTGGATTCAGGCGGCGGCATTCAGGATCCACGATACCATCGGCGCTTCCCCAATCGCCCTGACGAAATACATGAACCGGCATCCGGAAAACCTGCTGGCAGGCCGGCCCCCGGTCGGGTGCCCGCGGAGCCCCCGGAGATGAGGACCTTCGGAACCGCACTCCTCGCGGTCCTGTTGTCTGCGGATGGCGCCCACCCGCAGCCGTGGCTGGTGCGCGGCACCGTTACGGACGCGGCCAGCGGCCAGCCCCTTCCCGCGGCTGCCGTGCAGCTCACGGGCACCTGGCGCGGCACCATAGCCAACGACGAGGGGGAGTACCAGCTCGAAGTGCAACGGTTCCCCGCTGCCTTGAAAGTGACCTGCATCGGCTACGCCTCGGGTGACAGCGTTCTCGCCGCGGCCGCGGGGCGGGTCGACTTCGCGCTGACCCCGGTCCCCTTCCGCTTCGAGCCGGTGGTGGTGACCGCGGAAGACCCGGCCGAGGCGATCATGCGCGAGGTTATCCGCCGCAAGCAGGAGTGGCGGCCCGGCCTGGCCGGCTACCGCGCCGAGGCGTATACCCGGCGGGTCCTGGAGAACGAGAAGGAGATCGTCCTGATCGGCGAGCAGGCCTCGGAGATCTACTGGGACCGGGAGCGGGGCCTGCGCGAGGTGGTCAAGTCGAGGCGCGTGACCCGCAACCAGGGCCCCGATGCGGGGTATGTCTCGGCCTTGCAGGGGTTCGTCGACTTTTACGACGACGACATCTCATTCATCGGCCACGAACTGATCGGTCCGACCCATCCCGACGCCCTCGAGCAGTACCGCTTCCGCCTGGCGGGCCGGCGCTACCTCGACGACCGGGTGGTGTTCGACATCTCCGTCGAGCCGAGGAACAGGCTGCAGTCTGCCTTGGCCGGCCGCGTCTCCGTGCTGGACGAAGAGTTCGCCCTCCTCGAGATCGAGCTGGCGCCGAGCCGGGGGACGGTGGCCTCGGCCGTTCCCCTGCCGGTGATCGAGCAGATGGATGTCGACTGGCGCCAGCAGTTTCGCGGCTTTGCCGGAGGGGTGTGGCTGCCGGTCGACTACCGGGCTTCCATGAAGGTGAAGGTCGGCATGGCGGGGCTGCGCTTTCCCGCGGCGAGGTTCCGCCAGGTGACGAGGCTGGGGGAGTACGAGGTCAACGTCGAAATGCCGGATTCGCTGTATGCCGGCGAGGAGGTCCTGCGGGTCGATTCCCTGGCGGTTGCCCGGGACAGCACCTTTGCGATGCTGGCGGACAAGGTGCCCCTGTCGGAGCGGGAAGAGAGGGCGTACGCCAGCATCGACAGCACCCTGGGGTTCGAGCGGGCCTTCCGGCCCACCGGGTTCCTCGCCCGCCTCCTGCTGCCGGAGCCCGGAGAGGAGAGAAGCGAGCCCCCGGAAAAGCCGCATCCCCGGGGAGAGCCGGAGAAACGGGAGGGGCGGTTCCCCGTCCCGGGGCTGGCCGGCCTGAAACCGGAGCTGCGCTACGACCGGGTGGCGGGAGCGCACCTCGGGCTGAAGGGGAAGCGGACACTGCGGGCCAGTGCGGCTCCGGGCGGCCTGGAGGATGGGGCACCTCCAGGGCCGGCGGCGGGCCGGGGCCCCGGCGGCGGGCTGTACCTGGCAGCAGGCGCCGGCTACGACCTGCGTCTCGAGCGGGTCTCCTTGACCGGCGGCATCGATTGGCGCCGTGGAGCCGGCCGCGCGGCGGTCGAGTACGGGAGAGGGTCGGTCCCCCGCATTCCCTCGGACAGCTATACCCCGCTGCTCAACAGCGCCCAGAGTCTGCTCGGGCTCGACGACTACTTCGACTACTACTGGAGGGAAGGTTTTCGCTGGCGGCTCGGACTGTCGCTGCCGCGCCGCATCGGCCTCGAGCTCGGCTTCAACGACGAGGCGCACTCCTCCCTGGAGGGGACCGGCGCCTTCAACCTGCTGGGCAGGGACTGGAGCCCCAACCCTGCCGTGGAGGAAGGGCGGTTGCGCTCGCTGGAGGCGGGCTTCACCTGGGGAGGGCCGTACCGTCCGTTCGGTGTGACCGCCAACCGCCGGGTCGAAGCGAAAGTGGAGCACGGTTCCGGGAGGCTGGGGGGCGACTTCTCCTTCACCCGGCTGCGCCTGGCCCTCGACGGGCATTTCAAGACCTTCCTGAAGCGCCGCCCGAACCCCAACGCCCTCGACCTGCGCCTGGTGGCGGGGTACTCCCTCGGCGAGCTGCCGCCGCAGCGCTTCGGGGCCCTGGAGGCCGGCATGGCCTTCTTCTCCCCTTTCGGCACCTTCCGCACCGTGCGCGGCCACCCCTTCGAGGGTGAGCGCTACGCCGCCCTGTACTGGGAGCACAACTTCAAGAGCACCCCGTTCGAGCTGCTGGGGCTGTGGCACTGGGCGATGCGCGGCACCGGGCTGGTGGTGCACGGGGCTTCCGGGAGGACGTGGATCGATCCGGACCGGCTGGCCGGGCTCGGGTACGTTCCCCGCTACCGGGACGGTTTCCGCCATGAGGCGGGGGTTTCGCTGATACTTTACAATTTGCTGCGCCTCGACCTTACCGGGCGGCTGGACCGGCCCGGCTGGAGCGCCGGGGCGAGTGTCGCCCGTTTCGATTTCGGGCCGGTCAGGGCCGAGCGGCGGTAGTGCCCGGGGCCGGCCTCAGTGGCAGCGCGAATCGCCCCGCGATTTTCAGCCTCGGGGTTGCAGCCGCGACGAATTGACCCGGAGCTGCGGGCACGGTAAACAGGTCCATCTTTCGCAAAGAGATTGGAGAATCCCTATGGCAAAGGTCGTCTTCATCGGTGCCGGAAGCTTCGGCTTCACCCGCAACCTCGTGCGCGATCTGCTCACCTTCGAGCGCCTCGAAAACTCGGAGATCGCCCTGGTCGACATCGCCAGACAGCGGCTCGACTTCGCGCGCCGCGCCTGCGAGAAGCTGGTCGCCCAGGGCGGGTACGGGGCCAGGGTGACCACCACGACGGACCGCCGCGCCGCCCTGTCCGGAGCGGACGCCGTCTGCGTCACCATCCTGCGGGGCGCCACCAGGGTCTGGCAGCACGACATCCTCATCCCCAAGAAGTACGGAATCGACACCAACATCGGGGACACGCGCGGCCCCAGCGGCATCTTCCGCGCCCTGCGCACGATCCCGGAGATGGTGGCTATAGCCCGCGACATGGAGGAGCTCTGCCCGCGGGCGATCATGCTCAACTACACCAACCCGATGGCGATGCTGTGCCACGCTATGAAGCGGGAAACCTCGATCGAGCTGACCGGCCTGTGCCACTCGGTGCAGGGCACCGCGGCCATGCTCGAGCGCTGGCTCGGCCTCGATCCGGGGGAGATGGACTACCAGTGCGCCGGGATCAACCACATGGCCTGGTACCTGAAGCTGCAGCACCGGGGCCGCGACATGTACCCGAGGCTGAGGGAGGCGGTGACGGCGGACAAGGCGGTGTACAACCAGGAGCAGGTCCGCAACGAGATGTTCCTGGCGCTCGGCCGCTACGTCACCGAGTCGAGCGGCCACAACTCGGAATACAACTGGTGGTTCCGCAAGCGCCCCGACCTCATCGAGCGCTACTGCACCGACGGCACCGGCTGGAATCCCGGGCACTACGCCTACGTCCTCGATCATTACCGCGAGCGGGAGAAGACGTGGAAGCAGTCGGTCCGCGAGTGGCTCGCCCAGGACGAGGTGCCGCTCGAACGGGGCCGCGAGTACGCGGCCTCGATCATCAACGCGCGCATGGGCGGAGAGATCTACGAGTTCAACGGCAACGTCCCCAACGACGGGCTCGTCGACAACCTGCCGCAGGGCGCCTGCGTCGAGGTTCCGGTGGTCGCCAGCCGCAAGGGGTTCGAGCCGATCCGCGTCGGCAGCCTGCCGCCGCAGTGCGCCATGCTCACCGGCCTCAGCGCCCAGATCGAGATGATGGCGGTCGAGGGCTGCCTCGAGGGAGACGCCGGACTCGTGTACCAGGCGATCGCCCACGACCCGCTGACCGCGGCGAAGCTGTCGCTGGCCGAGACGCGGGACATGGTGAAGGAGATGTTCCGCCGGAACCGGAGGTGGCTGCCCCAGTTCGGGAAGGTCGACCTGTAGGCGGGCTTTCCGTGGATACCACCGACATCCCGCTGGTCGGCCGCAGATGATCCGGACCGTCGACGGGGACCTGGTTTCGGTCGCGGCGTCCCGCAGGGAGCCGCCTCCGGAGTGGGCGCTCCTGCAGCGACAGCTGATCGACGCCGTCAACGAGGCCGCCCCGCTGCATATCGGGAAGTACACCGAGCCCGGCGGCGTTCCCTACTACGCCGACGACGTCGACGACCTCTACGAGATGTTCTACAACTGGGGGCTCTTCTACGCCCTCGGCGGCGGCGAGCAGCTCCTGACCTGGGCCCTGCAGGAGTACAACGCCATCACGCGGTTCTGCGACGACGGCATCGTCAGCCGCCGGCATCCGCGGTTCGGACAGCAGCTCCACAACGAGTACTACAACGACACCGAGTGGCACCACCAGAGCGAGGGGAACATGCTGTTCTACGACCTCGGCGTCGCTTCCCCCGCGATCTCGGAGAACGTCCGCCGCGCCCGCCGCTTCGCCGCGATGTTCACCGGGGAAGACCCGCAGGCCCCCAACTACGACCGCAGGCGCCGCATCCTGCGCTCGCCGGTGACGACCAGCCGCGGCCCCCGCCTGCAGGCCGACCGCCACCTTGCGAAGATGCTGCTGACCGGAAGGGACTGGGAGAAGGAGCGGTTCTATGGGGTGCGGGCGAGCCTTCACCCTCACGTGGAGGAGCTCGACCTGGACTGGGACCGCGATCCGCAGCGCCGCCCCGGGATCGTCCGCCTCGCCGGCGAGGTCGTGCTCGCGAGCGACGTCCCCCAGAACATGGCGGCCACCGCCCTGGTGACCAACGCCTACCTCTACACCGGAGAGGAGAAGTACCGGCAGTGGGGCCTCGACTACGTCGAGGCCTGGATGGAGCGGGTGCGGAAGAACGGCGGCATCATGCCGGACAACGTCGGCCCCACCGGGGTGATCGGCGAGAACCGCGGCGGCCAGTGGTGGGGCGGGTACTACGGCTGGAACAGCCGCTTCTCCCCCCGGATCATGTTCAACGGGGCCATCGTCGGGGCCGAGTGCGCCCTGCTGCTGAGCGGCGACTACGGCTTTCTCGAGGTCCTGCGCTCGCAGCTGAATCTGCTTTTCGACAACGCCGTCAGCGACGCCGGCGGCCAGCTCCTGCTCCCCCACCGCTACGGCCCCGAGGGCTGGCATCACTTTCAGCGCTTCCGCATCGTCGACGCCGCCCACCTCTGGCACGCGTCGATGGAGCGGCGCGACTGCGAGTTGATCGAGCGGCTGCGTGCCGGAGACCGGCAGGGGGACTGGAACCGGCTCGACTCATTCGGCGAGAAGAACAACCGCGAGGGGGACTCGGAGTACTCGCGGTTCCAGTACTACGACGGCCGCAACCCCGGGTGGCCGGCGCAGGTGATGCGGGGAGAGCTTCGCTACGTGCGGGAAACCGCGGCGGCGATCCGGGCCGACAGCCGCGACGTCGAGACCATCGTCGAAGAGAACCTGAATCCGCCGAACCCCGTGGTCACCAAGGGTCTGACGCAGATGACCACCGGGTCGCCGCACAGCATCTACAACGGCGGCCTGCTGCGGGCGACGGTGCGCCACTTCGACGCCGACGCCCGGCGTCCCGGCCTGCCCGCGGACGTCGCCGCCTTCGTCGATCTGCTCGAGGCGGAACGGGTGGGGGTTCAGCTGGTCAACACGGGGGCCTCGGAACGCAACCTCGTTCTGCAGGCCGGCGCCTTCGGGGAGCACAGGTTCACCGATCTGACCTGCGGCGATGCGGAGGGGGGCCGGCCGCTGGCGGTAAACTCCCGGCACCTCGGGGTGCGGCTTCCCCCGGAGACCGGCATCCGCCTCGAGATCGGGCTGCGGCGCTTCGCCAACCGGCCGGGCTACGCCTTCCCCTGGCACGGGGGCAGGATTCCGGTGCCGTTTCAGTCTTGAGGGGTCTGCGGGGCAGGAGGCAGTCCCGAAACGGGGGCACCCCGGGAGCAACTGTCCGGCCTGTCCGCCTGCAGGCATTTGCTTGCCGCTTAACAGGCGGTGCGTTAGCATCCTGCGAACCGCGCGTGCTTGCGCGAAGGCAAGCGGTCGAATTCACGCCGTTGCGCATCCAGGCACCCAGGAACATCACCCTAAGACCATGATCGACGCCGCCCAGGTATCGCAGTGGCTCGGGCAGCTCAGGCGGGGGGCGCTCACCCCGGTCGACCTCGAGCAGGCCCTCGACCGCCTGAAACAGGACCCCAACCCCGCAGTCCAGCGGCTGCTCTACCTCCAGACCCACACCACCGACCTCGAGTCGCCCGTCATCGGCATGGCCATCGTCGAGGACGCGGTGGTGTACGACGCCCCGGACGACCCCGACGACTGGCCCTACCAGACCGTCCTCGAGGCGATGGGCGACGGCTGGCGAATCATCAGGTTTCCCGAGATGGCCCTGGCCTACCTCGATCCCGACTACGGGGGCATGAAATGGGAATTCATACTCGAGAAATGAACGGCGCCGTGGTCGCCGGAAAGACCTGGGACTGCCCGCCCACCCTCGACGACCGGCAGGTGATGGACTTCTGCAGAAGGGGCTACGTGATGCTCGAGGGGGTGGTCCCGGACGAGGTCAACCGCCGCAGCGTCGAGTTCCTCGACGAGCACGACTCCCCCGAGCCGTCGGAGATCCTCGACGAGGACTGGTTCGACGAAGGGGTGATCCGCAACCCGGAAGCCGCCGGGGCGGTGCGCTCCCTTCTCGGCAGGGACTTCGTGCTGCCGGAGATGATGGCCAACCACCGGGTCGAGTGCCCGGCCCCGGCTCTCAACTGGCACCAGGACGGCGGCTCGATGCTGACCCCGCGGGTCGACTACCTGCAGGTGTTCTACTACCCCGAGGAGGTGCCGCGGGAGATGGGGCCGACCGAAATACTGCCCGGCAGCCACCTCAAGCGCGGTTACGGCGGCATCCTCAGCCGCCTCCGCAGCGTGCGCGACTCGTTTCTCACGGCGGCGGCGGCAGGAACCGTATTCCTGACCTGCTACACGATCTGGCACCGCCGCAGCGCCAGCACCGGCAGCGGCATCCGCAACAACCTCAAGTACAACTACTGGCGCACCTCCGACCCCTGCCGCGACTGGAAAACCGACCCCGGCTTCAGCTTTTCCTGGCCGGCCAACGAGTTTCCCGGGTTCACCGTCCCCGCGGCGAAGATGCTCGTCTGGCTGTGCGGCGAAGAGTGGGAGCACATGGGCGGCCAGGCGTGGCCCTGTTTCTCGGAGAAGGTCCACGACCACGACCAGCAGGGGCTTCCCGCCGGTTTTCGCCGCCCGGAGCGCGGGTAGGGGTCGTCACTTTGCGCCGCATCCTCGCGGCCACGTTTGAAGTGCCGCTCCATGAGCGTGCACGCCTCCGGGTCAGGCAACGCCGGCCAGTGCCTCCTTCCCGAACTGTTCGACGGCATCCAGCGTCTCCTGCACGTCGTTCCAGGTCGTGGTGTGGTTGAGGATACACAGCCTGAGGGCAAAGGTCCGGTGAAGAAGCGTCGATGAAATGAACGCGCGCTCGTCCCAGAACACGCGGGAAAGCACGGTCCTGTTGACCTTGTCCAGCGCATCTTCATCGAGGTCGGTGTCTTCAGGGTTGACCCGGAAACACACGATTCCCAACGACGCGGGGTTCACGACCTCCAGGTTCGGACTCCCCCGGACGTAGCTCTCTGCCCGGGCCGCAAGCTCCATCCCCTTGGCCACGGCGCTCCGGAAGGCGGCCATCCCGAAGGTCTGGATCGACACCCAGACCTTCA
>JAPOZF010000819.1 GCA_026706165.1 Gemmatimonadota bacterium | reverse complement strand
GGTGCGCGGCTCCACGGCGCTGAACACCGACGTCATCACCGAGTAGTCGTAGATACCGGTCGTGAACTTCAGCACGTTGTTGAGCTTGAGGACGTAGACGCGGTCGGCCGCCGGCGTCGGCGACTCCACCTTGATACCGGTGCCGGCGTTCAGGTCTTCGGTGACGAAGATCATGACACCGTACGCCTCTCTCGACTCTCCGTAGCGGGGCTGCTCGATGCGGTAGCCCGAGAGCTCGGCGCGTCCATCCCCCCAGTGCGCGTAGAAATCCTGCGCCCCGGCGGGCGACAGGGCCGCCGCCAGCACCGCGGCGGTCGCATGCAGTCGGTTCATCCTCTTTTCTCCGGTCAACGGTCTGTGCAGCCGGCTTCTCCTGCGGTACCACCCCTCCCGAGACAGGCGCGGGGAGGAGACCCGGCACCGGGAGGGCCTGGGCGCTTTCCCCGGAACCCGGCTTGGCCACCGAACAGTGCGATCCCCTCGAAGATCGGGCAACTAGCTGGTCGTTGACTTTAAATTTAGCCAAGACTAAATTGTCGCCGTGCTTTCATCCCCCACCACTGGAAAGAAAATGGGTACACAGCCTTCTGGAACAATCGCGGCAATCGCCGCTGCCGCCATCGCCGCGGCCTGCATGGCCGGATGCGGCGATCCTCGGGTCGAACCCGGCCAGTCCCCCCCTGACCGCCTCAAGGTGGTGGCGACCACCGGTATGGTCGCCGATCTGGTCGCCGAGGTCGGCGGCTCGCGGGTCGAGGTGACCGGCCTGATGGGACCCGGCGTCGATCCCCACTACTACAAGGCGACCCGGGGAGACCTCGAACACCTGACCGCGGCGCGCGTCATCTTCTACAACGGCCTCTTCCTCGAGGGCAAGCTCGACGAGATCTTCCGCAAGATGGCCCGCACCGTGACGGTGGTCGCCGTCTCGAGCGCGGTTCCCGAGGAGCAGCTGCGCAAGCCCGCCGGGTTCGACGGCAACTACGACCCCCACATCTGGTTCGACGTCGACATGTGGCGGTCGACGATCGGCGTCGTCGTCGCCGCCCTGTCGAAGGCGGACCCCGAGGGGGCCTCCCTGTTCGAGGCCAACGGGGCGAGGTACGGCTCCGAGCTCGCCGGGCTCGATGCCTGGGTGCGCGAGCGCCTGGGGCAGATCCCGGAGGAACGGCGGGTGCTGGTCACCGCCCACGATGCCTTCGGCTATTTCGGCCGCGCCTACGGAATCGACGTCGTCGGGCTGCAGGGGATCTCGACCGTGGCCGAGTACGGAGTCGCCGACGTGCGCCACCTCGTCGACCTCATCGTCGCCCGCCGCGTGCCGGCGATCTTCGTCGAAAGCAGCGTGCCCGAGCGTTCGATCAACGCCGTGCGCGAGGGCTGTCTCGCCCGCGGCCACGAGGTCGTCATCGGCGGCACCCTCTACTCCGACGCCATGGGGGGGTCCGGCAGCGGCGCCGACACCTACGCCGGCATGGTGCGGTCCAACGTCGACACCATCGTCGAGGCCCTTGAATGACCACGGTCCGCAACCCGGCGGTACGGCTGCTGGACGGGGTAGACCCGAGCGAGATCCCGATCCAGATACACGACATGACCATCGCCTACCACCGCAAGCCGGTGCTCTGGGACGTCGACCTCGACGTGCCGGAAGGCCAGCTGGTCGGCATCATCGGCCCCAACGGCGCCGGCAAGAGCACCATGATCACGGCGATAATGGACCTCCTCCCCAAGGCCTCGGGGTGGGTGCGCATCTACGGCGAGCCGTACGAGCGCATGCGCAGGTCGGTCGGGTACGTCCCGCAGCGGGAGTCCGTCGACTGGGACTTTCCGGTCAGCGCCCTCGAGGTGGTGACCATGGGGCGCTACGGCCTCCTCGGGTGGATGCGCAGGCCTGGCAGGGAGGACCGCCGCGTCGCCGAGGAGGCGCTCGACAAGGTCGGCATGGGGGATTTCGCCGGCCGCCAGATCAGCCAGCTGTCCGGGGGGCAGCAGCAGCGCGTCTTCCTGGCGCGCGCCCTGGCGCAGGACACCCGCATCTACCTGATGGACGAGCCGTTCGCCGGGGTCGACGCGACCACCGAGCAGGCGATCATCGACATCCTGATGGAGCTGCGCGCCCTCGGCAGGACCATCCTCTGCGTGCACCACGACCTGCAGACCGTGACCCGCTACTTCGACTGGGTCATCATGCTCAACATGCGCGTCGTCGCCAGCGGTCCCACGGCCGAGGTGTTCTCCGAGGAGAACCTCCACAAGACCTACGGCGGCCGCCTCACCGTGCTGTCGCAGGCGGCCGAGGCGGTCCAGGACTACCGCGGGTGATCCGGGAGGATGACGGCACCCTGGGAAGTCCTTGCGCTCGGCGACGCCAACGTGCGCTTCGTCCTCGCCGGCTCTCTTCTCATCGGCGCCACCGGCGGCATGCTGGGGACCTTCGCCGTCCTCCGGCGCCGAAGCCTGATGGGTGACGCCCTGGCGCACGCCGCTCTTCCCGGCGTCGCCCTCGCCTTCATGTTGACAGGCAGCAAGTCGCTGCCGGTGCTGATCGCCGGGGCCACCGCCACCGGGGTGGCCGGCATGCTGGTCATCCATTTCGTCGTCCACCACACGCGCCTCAAGGCCGACTCCGCCATCGGCATCGTGCTCTCGGTCTTTTTCGGGGGCGGCATCGTCCTGCTCACCCACATCCAGCGCAGCCGCGTCGGCAACCAGAGCGGCCTCGACAAGTTCCTGTTCGGCCAGGCCGCGGCCATCGTCAGGGAGGACATCCTCGTCATGGCCGCGATGAGCCTCGCCATCATCGCCGTCCTGCTGTTGCTCTACAAGGAGTTCAAGGCCCTGATCTTCGACCCGGGCTTCCTGCAGTCCCTCGGTTTTCCGGTGCGCGCCGTCGACCTCGCCCTGATGGGCCTGATCGTGATGACGGTCATGGTCGGACTGCAGGCGGTCGGAGTGGTGCTGATCGCCGCCATGCTGATCACCCCGGCAGTGGCCGCCCGCTTCTGGACCGAGCGCCTGCACCGGATGGTGCTGACCGCCGCCCTCTTCGGAGGTCTTTCCGGTATCGCCGGTACCTGCCTGAGCGCCATGGCCCCGCGCCTGCCGACCGGGCCGGTGATGGTCATGGTGGCGACCGGGTTCTTCCTGTTGTCGGCAGTCTTCGGCCCCCGGCGCGGAATCCTGGCGCGGCTGCGCCGGCGGCGCGCCAACGAGCGCCGCGAGCGGCGCCACCATTTCCTGCGGGCAGTGATCGAGCTGCTCGAGGCGCATCCCGGCCGCCAGCGGTTTTCCGTCGGCGAGATCGCCGCCGAGCTGGGCTGGGATACGGACCGCGTACGAGCCGAGGCGAAGGGGCTGGGGCGCGCCGGCCTCGCCGGGGCCGGGAACGGCGGCATCGAGCTGACAGTGGCGGGGATGTCCGAGGCGACCTTCGTCGTCAAGTCGCACCGCCTGTGGGAACACTTCCTCGTCTACCGCGACATCCTCGCCCCCGACCACGTCGACCGGGCGGCCGACGAGGTCGAGCACCTGCTGACGCCCGAAATCATCGCCCGCCTCGAGGAAATCCTCGAGCGCGAACACGGGCTCGACCCGGCCAGGGTGATCAACATCCACCAGACCGGCAGCCGCTACGGAGCCGGCGGCGAAGACAGGGCGGCCTCGTGACCGCGGTCCAGGGGGAGTGGTCCATTCTTCTGACCGCGGCGCTCGCCGCGGCTTCCTGCGCCCTTCTCGGCACCTTCCTCGTGCTGCGCAGGATGTCCCTGCTCGGCGACGCCCTCAGCCACGCGGTGCTTCCCGGAATCGCCATCGCCTTCCTCTTCTCCGAGAGCCGGGCCATTCTTCCGATGTTTGCCGGCGCCGCCGCCTTCGGGCTGGTCACCGCTCTTCTCGTCGAAGCCTTCCACCGCCGCTGGCAGGTCCCCGAAGACGCCTCGATCGGCATCGTCTTCACCTCCCTGTTCGCCTTCGGGGTGGTGTTGATTTCCGCTTACGCCGGGCAGGTCGACCTCGACCAAGAGTGCGTCCTCTACGGCGAAATCGCCTACACCCCGTGGGACGTCCTGGTCTGGGGGGATACCGACCTCGGTCCGCGGCCCCTGTGGATCCTCGGCCCGGTCCTCCTCCTCAACCTGCTGTTCGTCGGGTTGCTCTACAAGGAGCTGGTGATCGCCTCGTTCGACCCGGCCATGGCGCTGTCCGTCGGCATCAACGCCACCGTCGTCCATTACCTGCTGATGGGAGCGGTATCGGTGACCACCGTGGCGAGCTTCGAGTCGGTAGGGGCCATTCTCGTGGTCGCCCTGCTTATCGTTCCCGGGGCCGCGGCCTGTCTGTGGAGCGACCGCCTGCCGATGGTGCTGACCGCTGCGGTCCTGTTCGGGGTCGCCGCCGCCCTGGGGGGCTACTACGCCGCCGGCCTGTGGAACAGCTCGATCGCCGGGGCGATCGTCGTTCTCCTCGGCGGGATCTTCGCCCTGTCGGTTACCCTCGCGCCGCGGCAGGGGCTGCTGGCGCGGCTCTGGCAGCGGACCCAGCTGTCGGTCAGAATCGCCCAGGACCACCTGCTGCTCTCCATGGTGCGGGCCGCCGAGGTCGACGAGAACCGGCGCTGGCCGGCCCCGGAGCTGCGCGGGAAGGCCTCGGTAAATCCCCTGCTCGCCCGCCTCGCCCTGCTCCGCCTGCGCCGCCGCGCCCTGCTCCGGCAGACCGCGACCGGGCTGCGGCTGACTGAACTGGGCCACAGCGAGGGGCTGCGCCTGCTGCGCGGCCACCGGCTGTGGGAGACCTATCTCAACGAGCTGGGGATACGGCCCGACCACGTGCACGATCCGGCCGACATCCTCGAGCACTACATCGACGAGCGCCTCGAACGCGAGATCGACCGGCAGGTGGCCGAGCGTGCCCTGGACCCCCAGGGCAAGGAGATCCCCACCCGCTGACCCCGTCGAGGGGTTCCATTCCTCCCCTTTCCACTGCACCGCATCCGGCCCTCCCGGAAAATCCGGACAGGGTGTCCGTATCGTCGCAGCCTGCGGGACGAGCGTTCCGGGAGGAGTTTGGCGCCGCCGGCCAGGCGCGCAGCGAGGCCTGACACACCGGCGGAACCCGGCAAAAGGCGATTGACGCACGCTGACGGAGGCATCTATCTTTGGCATATCAATCATCTGTTTGTCATGCCAAACAGATTGTTTGCCATGCATACGGCAGGTAACGGCTCGATAACGGCAGGAATCGAATGAACACCAACGGAACCTGCCGGAACGGGCAGAACGCCCCGGTTACCAATCTGTCCGAGTGCGGCCTCGATGTCGATGCCGAGGTCGTCGAAGCTCCCTGCAATACCTCCGTCGAGACGCGGCTTCGCGAAATCGGCCTGGTTCCGGGGGTGCGCGTCCGCGTCATCCGAAGCGGCAGCCGGATCGTCCTCCAGGTAGGAGAGGGGCGGGTCGCCATGCGCCGGGAAGACGCCTCCACCATTCGCGTGCGGGCTCTCGACCGGACGTTTTCACCGGGCGGCTCCCACCCGCCGGCGGCGACGTAGCATACCGGAATCCGCGCGGCGAATCAGGGCATGACCGCAGCGTCACCCGGGCGCCAGCCGGCGCCGTCGATCGCCCTGATCGGCAACCCCAACACCGGCAAGACCACTCTTTTCAACGCCCTCACCGGGCTCTCGCAGCACGTCGGCAACTACCCCGGGGTGACCGTCGAGCACATGAGCGGCACCCTCTCCCTGAGCGGGGGCGGGACCGCCGAGCTGATCGATCTGCCGGGGACCTACAGCCTCGCCGCCCACGCCCCGGACCAGCTCATCGCCGTCGACCTCCTTCTCGGCCAGCAGGCCGGGGCTCCCGAGGTCGACCTCGTTCTCGCCATCGTCGATGCCAGCAACCTGCGCCGCAACCTCTACCTGGTCTCCCAGCTGCTCGAAGTCGGCACCCCGGTCGTCGTCGCCCTCAACATGACCGACATCGCCCGGCGCCGCGGGGTCGAGGTCAACGCCAGCATCCTGTCCGCGCGTCTCGGGGTGCCGGTCGTTCCGGTCTCCGCGAGACGGCGCCTTGGCCTGAGGGCGCTGAAGCAGGCCATCGAGGCGGTGCTGCATTCAGGAGAGCAACCGCACCCGAACCTGCCGCAGTTTCCCGAGCCCCTGCGCCAGCAGGCACAGGCCCTGGAGGGCATGGCGGTGGCCGCGGGCGGCGGCGAGAGGAGCCTGTCCCGGGTCGAGGCGTTTCGCGCCCTCGTCGACGCGGGCGGGGTGATCGAACAACGCCTCGGCGCCTCTCTGGGAACCGCCATCAACACCCGCCTGGAGCGGATGCGGGGCGAGGTGGGCTCCCCGGGCCCGCTGGCCGCGCTCGAGACCGAGGTCCGCTATGCCTGGATCGAACGAGTGCTCGAGGACTCGGTGGTTCAGGGAGACCCGTTGCTCCCGAGCGGTTCCGACAGGATCGACCGCCTCCTGATGCACCGGGTCGCCGGAGTTGCGGTTTTCGCCCTCCTCAGTGCTCTCGTTTTCCAGGCGATTTTCGCCTGGGCGGTGCCGGTCATGGACGCCATCGACGCGCTGTTCTCCGCCCTCGGGGCGGCGGTCTCCGCGGTTATGGCCCCCGGCCCCTTTCACAGCCTGATCGTCGACGGGGTCGTGGCCGGAGTCGGCGGAGTTGTGATTTTTCTCCCCCAGATAGCCATCCTCTTCCTGTTCATCTCCGTGCTCGAGGACTGCGGTTACATGGCGCGCGCCGCCCTGCTCATGGACCGGCTGCTGAGCCGCTGCGGGTTGTCGGGGAAGTCGTTCCTGCCGCTGCTCTCCAGCTTCGCCTGCGCCGTTCCAGGGGTGATGGCGACCCGCACCGTGGAGGACCGGCGCGACCGCCTGACGACGATGATGGTGGCGCCGCTGATGAGCTGCTCGGCGCGGCTGCCGGTGTACGTCCTCTTCATCGGCGCCTTCATCCCCGACCGCGCCCTCCTCGGCAGCTGGGTCGGCCTTCAGGGACTGACCCTTTTCGCCATGTACTGCGTCGGGGCCGCGGTCGCCGTCCCGGTCGCCTGGCTGCTCAAGGGGATCCTGCTCAAGGGGGACCCGCCCCCCTTTCTGCTCGAGATGCCGTCGTACAAATTGCCGGCGCCGCGCACAGTCGCCCTGCGGGTATACCACAGCAGCAAGGCCTTCGTCATCCGCGCCGGCAGCATCATTCTCGCTACCACCATCGTCATGTGGGCGCTGGCCTACTTCCCGCGGCCCGTCGAGGTGGTGCAGCAGTACGAAACCGAGCCCCAGGCCGCGGCCGGGGAGCTCGCCGACATCGAACGCCGCGAGGCCGCCCACCTGCTGGAAGTCAGCTATCTCGGACAGGCGGGCAAGCTCGTCGAGCCGCTCGTCGCCCCCCTGGGGTGGGACTGGCGCATAGGAATGGCGACGCTTGCCTCCTTCCCGGCCCGGGAGGTGATCGTATCGGTGCTGGGAACGATCTACAGCCTCGGAGGAGATCAGGACGAAACCTCCCAGGACCTGAGCCACGCCCTGAAGACCGCCAGGCGCCCGGACGGAAGCCCGGCGATCGGAATCCCTGCCGCGCTGTCGATCATGGTCTTCTTCGCGCTCTGCGCCCAGTGCATGTCGACATTGGCCGTGATCAGGCGGGAGTCCGGATCCTGGGGGTGGCCGCTGCTGACCTTCGCCTACATGACCCTTCTCGCCTACGTCGGCGCCCTGGCCACTTACCGTGGCGCCCTGTGGCTGGGGCTGGGGTGACGGGAACGGAGATACAACCGTGGCCGCCTTCCTGACCGAGAACTGGCAGACCTGGGCGGCGCTGCTCGCCGCCGGGTTCTGCGCCGGCTGGGTTGCCGTGCGAGTTCTGGGGCCGTTCGCGGGCCGGCGCGGCGGCGCGAAGAAGGAGAAGGTGCAAGGCCCCGACTCACCTTCCCCCCTTGTCGAGATCGACCCGCCGAGCCGCAAATAGTGTCCCGGCGCGTTGTTTTGAAAGCTTGACAACGAGCGCCGGCACCAGGCGGAAAAAGGCCGCCCGCGCTCATTCTCTCACCCGACCGCCGGGAACAAAATCCCTGGACATCCTGGCCTGGGACGGTTCCGGGAATCCCGCACCTCCGGGGCCCGGAGGATTTCCTCGTTTTCCTTTTTAGGAAATACGCTGCCGCGCGATACCAGAACCCGCGCTTTTCCCCGCTCAGGCCAGCGCCACCCTGTGCATGAGACGCCGGTACCCCTGGTAATCGTTCAGCGGCAGGTGCTGGGCGCAGCGGTTGTCCCAGAGGGTGAGGGTTCCCTTTTCCCAGCGGATACGGCAGGTGAACTCCGGGCGGACCTGGTGCTCGAACAGGTATTCGAGCAAGGGCCGGCTCTCCCCCTCAGTCCAACCTTCGAAGCGAACCGTATGGGCGCGGTTGACGTACAGCGCCTTGCGCCCGGACTCCGGATGGATGCGCACGACCGGATGCACCGCGCTCAGCACCTTGAGCGTTTCCCCCTTTTCCCGCAGGCGATCATCCCTTGTCCTCGAGATTTCCGGTTTGGAGGAGATGTTGACCGCGGCAAGGCCGCCAAGGGTCTTCTTCAGCCCCTCCGAAAGGGTTTCCCAGGCGATGTACTGGTTGGCGAAGATCGTGTCGCCCCCATGAGGAGGGACCTCGACGGCGTACAGCTGGCTCGCCTTCGGGGGGGATTCGAGGTAGGCGGTATCCGAATGCCAGACGCCGCCGAAGTTCACCCGCTCGTTCTCCCGTTTGACGACCTCCGTGATCAGGGGGAATCCCCGCAGCCCCTCGAGCTGCGGGTAGGGAATCGGTTCTCCCATCTGCCGGGCGAAGGCGAGCTCTTCCGCCGGGGTGAGCTCCTGGTCGCGGAAGCAGATGACCAGGCGGTCGAGGAAGGCGCGGCGGACCTCGGAAAGGAGGTCGGGGTCGAGAGGGCTGGAAAGATCGGCGCCCCTGATCTCGGCTCCGATGGCCCCGGAGAGCGGTTGGACCTCGATGCGTCGATAGGGGGGCGGGCACTGCGTCTTCATGGCCGGCAGAACCGCTTGCCCGGCAGCTGGACCACCCTGCCCGCCATCTCCATCCGCAGCAGCAGATCGAGGGTCCGCGCCGGGCCCAGGCCGCTGAGCTCGCACAGCTCGTCGACGTGACGGGTCTCGTCGAGCAGAGCGGCGACCGCTCCCTCGGGCGAACCGTCGTCCGCCGGCGGCGGGGACGGCTGCGGCCCGGGATGCGGCGCAGCCGCGAGTCCCAGGGACTCCAGCACGTCCGCGGCCCGTTCGACCAGCCCGGCTTCGCCGCGGCGGATCAGCCCGTGGCATCCGGAGCTCCTGCCGCCGGCGACGTCTCCCGGCACCGCGAACAGGGGGCGGCCGAGGTCGCCGGCTATGCGCGCGGTGATCAGGGCGCCGCTGCGCGCCGGGGCCTCGGCGACGACTACCGCGGTGCACAGGGCGCTGATGATGCGGTTGCGCCTGGGAAATGCGCCGGCCGAAGCCGGCACGCCCATCGGCTGCTCCGAAACTGCCGCGCCCGTCTCCAGTATCCGCCGGTACAGGGCGCGGTTCCCCGCGGGGGAGGGTATGTCGAGGCCGCTGCCCAGTACGGCCGCGGTGGCGCCGCCGGCCTCGAGGGCGCCTCCGTGAGCCGCGGCGTCGATGCCGTCCGCCAGGCCGCTGACGACGCAGATGCCGGAGGCGGCCAGCTCTCCCGCCATCTTGCGGGCGAGGCGGCGCCCGCTTTCGCTGCA
>JAPOZF010000300.1 GCA_026706165.1 Gemmatimonadota bacterium | reverse complement strand
GCTCCGGCCAGATCCTGGCGTGGCTGCCCGGCCACACGGTGAAGCCGCCGCAGCCAGGGGGCAGGTCGTCGATGTAGGCGGAAACCTGCAGGCGAAAGCGGCTGTAGCAGGCGCCGTCGGAGTGGGCGCCGCGGTAGTCGGCGGTGTGCGCCGGGCTGCCGGGCAGGGTGCAGTACAGGCCGCGCGTCCCCTGGCCGTTGAGCCACACCGGTCCGGTCGCCGGCAGGCGCAGCTCCTCGGTGGTGAAGGTCCCCTGCCGCGGCCAGCCCATGTCGCCGCCCGTGTGGCTGACCAGCCCGCCCACCGCGTCGTCGCACATGAAGCAGGGGCCGGCCGCGGTCCCGGACTCGTCGAGCCCTTCCGGCCACACCACGGTGCCCTCCCCGAGGAGCTGGCCGGCGACCTGCCACAGCGCCCGCGGCACCAGGTCGAGGAGGGTTTCCCCGGTGCCGTTGCGTACCGTGAAGCGGTGGTTCCTGCCGCTGAACAGGGGTTCGCCGCCGGCCGGGGGCCGGTTGGCCGCCAGCCTTTCGTGCTCCTCCGTGGTCACCGGTCCCCAGGTCGAGGGGTCGTCCCGCTTCATGCGCGGCAGCGCCTCGCCGACCGCCTCCCACATCTCGTCCCGGGCCCGGCGGCACAGCTCCGGGTCGAGGACCCCCGGGAGAACGAGGTACCCGTCCCGCTTGAAGTCGGCGATCTGGCTCTCGGTCAGGCGCTCGACCTGCCTGACGTCCGGGGTTTTTCGGGGCTCGACCATTTCAGTCCTTCCCTGGTGTTTGGCGTTCGCGGTCATTCGATATCGACCCTTTGCTGCGCCTCGGCACTGTCATACAGGGCATCGAGGATCTTCATGAACACGTATGCGTCCGCGGCGCCGACATCCGGTTCGACCTCTCCGGCGACGGCCATGGCAAAGTGCTCGATCTCGTAGAAGAAGACAGGCGGATTCTCCGGCGGCTCGCTGTGGGGGATCTCCACCGCTTCATCGATCTCCTCGCGGATGAACCCCGATCCCCGGTGCCGGCAGATGGCCCCTCCCGCGATCGCGCCCGTGCTGCCGTAGAGCTCGACGGTGGTCGGTGAATCGGTGTGCACCATGCGGGAGCAATCGATCTGAATCGTCTTTCCCCCTTCGAAACCCACCAGCCCGGTGAAATAGTCCTCGGCAGGGCCCTCGGGTCCATCGTAGACCGGGTATACGGCGTGTGCCGCAGCGAAGGCCCACTCGGGCCGGGGACAACCCATCCACCACCAGGCCAGATCCAGTTCGTGCGAGTAGTGCTGCGCCAGTGATCCGCCCTTGCGGCCGTAGGCGTGCAACCAGCGCGTGCCGTCGGTCAGTGGGGGGATCGAATTGTATTTCCCGAAGATGCGGGCGTGATAAGCGTCGCCGATTTTTCCGCGCTGCACAGCCCGCCGAATCCTGCGGTTGTCGGGGTAGTGACGCATGAAGTAACAGAACTGGAGCGTCTTGTCCGCCTTCCTGGAGGCGGCCTCCATCTCCAGAATCTCGGGAGCCCTGATCGCGTGCGGCTTCTGTACCAGCGCGTGCTTGCCGGCGTCGAGGATATCGACAACCATCTGCATCCGGCCTTCAGGAGAGGTGGCGAGGTAGACGGCCTCGACAGTGGGGTCATCGAGCAGGTCGCGGTAATCGCCGTATGATCCCGGTATGGAGAATCCCTCGACGACATGGCCGCGCCGCGTCAGGTCGAGATCGGCCACGGCAACGACCGAGGTGCGGGGGACCGCGGTTGCCGCCAGTACGGCTTGCTCTCCTGCCCAGCCGCAGCCAACGACTCCAAGCTTTATCGGCTCTGTCATGTTCGAAACCCTTCGTATCCCGGAGTAACCGGGGCGAATGAAGAAATGGGCTCCAGAATGTGATTGTGCTAAAATTCCCCACAAAAAAACAGGCACTTACTTTTGACTGCGGTAAGTGCCTGTTTATTTTAAAGAAAAATGGTGGCTCCTCGCGGAATCGAACCGCGGACACAGGGATTTTCAGTCCCCTGCTCTACCTACTGAGCTAAAGAGCCACCAAAAAAGGCTTTGAAAAAGCGAGGGCCGGCTGTCCGACCTGCCGGCCATTCAGACAACCCCGATCAGCCTGCTCCGCAACGGGTTGCCGGAGCGGAAAACCTCAGGGTTGCCCCCCCACTCTGTCAAGGAGGACCGATGGCCGTCAACGTGATCCCGTTCAGCATGCCGGCGCCGATGGAGATCCCGTCTCACATCGTCGAAATGCTCTCCGGAATGGAGCCCGGCGAAGCGGTCTGCAAGGGGATGGAGCTTCTGATGGGAATCGACGCGGCTGACGCGATGGTGTACGAACGGATCGCCGGCGACGGAACCCTGCACCTGCATGCGGTGCGCTCGGGCGACGGCCGTTCCGGAGAGCTGGAGCGCACCCTCGGCCAGGAGAGCTTCTACGGCAGGCCGCTGGGGGAAGATGCCCGCTCGACGGCCGCTGCGGCCTTCGAAAAGAACAGCCCCCTGCTGATCATGGGAGAAAGCAGCGGGGACGGCGACGGACCGCTGCCGCCCGGTCTCGGAAAGGTGATCCTCGGCGGAAGCGACAGCGGCAACGTCGGCTTCGTCTACGTCCTTCCCCTGTCAGGGGCCGGCGACCGCCCCCTCGGCGCCCTGACGCTGATCCGCGCACAAAAAAACGGGCCGCTCAATCACGAGCAGCCCAATATTGCCGAGGCAATGCGGCAGCTTCTCGGCCGGCTGCTCGATCGCCAGCGGCCGGCCGGAAGCGGGTGAGAAATCCGGGTATTCGCCTCAGGCGCCTACCGGCTCGACGACTCCTTTCTGCAGCATCCAGGCCTCGACCTCTTCGCCGCTGACGTCGGCGAGCATCTCGCCGCCGACCACGACGCAGGGGGACAGCGGCTGGCCGCTTTTCTGCACCATCTCGGCGTAGTTTCCGGGATCGTTGATGATGTCCTTGTCCTCGTATTGCAGGCCGTACTTGGAGAAAACTTCCCGCACTCCGGCGCTCCAGCCGCACACCGGCTTGAGGTATGCCGTGATTTCAGGTTGGTCTGCCATCTGTCAGTCCTCCGTTAATTGGCGTCCAATGGGCGTATCCGGCCTCGGAGGAGTTGCCCTCCAAGCGGGAATGCGCTGAAATATACCCTCGCCTATCTACCTGTCAACCCAATGTGTTACGTCGACTTTTAGCGATTGACTCCAGGGCTTTTGAAATGGTATCTTGGGAAATGCTTTCCCCCACCATCCCTCCCCGCAACCGGCAGGAACGCTTCTCCCTTCCCCCGTCCCTGCAAGATTACGAGGGCTGATGGCTACCGAATCCCTGTACATCGAAGGTGGAACCCCCCTGGCCGGGGAGGCCGTGGTTCAGGGTTCCAAGAACGCCGCTTTGCCGATGATCGCCGCGTCGATTCTCGCCGAAAGCGGACAGACGGTCCTGCACCGGGTTCCGCCGGTGAAGGACGTGCTTCTGGCAATGGAGATCCTGCGCCGCCTGGGGGCGCGGGTCGACTACGACCCCGACGAGGGGGTCGCCGTGATCGACGCGACCGCGCTTTCTTCCACCGAGCTGCCCGGGGAGCTTTCTCACCGTCTGCGCGCATCGCTGCTGTTCGTCGGCCCCCTTCTCAGCCGCTTCGGGGAGGTGACGATCGAAGAGGTCGGAGGCTGCTCGATCGGGGCCAGGCCGACCGACTACCACTACCGCGGGTTCGCCCGCATGGGGGCCACTGTTTCCGGCACCGGCTCGGACGGCTACGACGTCAGGGCGGACGACCTTCGCGGCGCGAAGATGTACCTCGACCTGCCGAGCCACACCGGGGTCGAGAACCTGGTCATGGCCGCCAGTCTCGCGAGGGGAGAATCGGTCATCGTCAACGCCGCTTCCGATCCCGACATCTCCGACTTCGCCGCCCTCCTGACCAAGATGGGGGCCAAGGTCGAGGGCGTCGGCTCCCGCACCGTGCACATCACCGGCGTCGACAAGCTCCACGGCGCCGAGCACACGGTCATGTACGACCGCCTCGACGCCGGCATGCTGATGATGGCCGCCGCGATAACCGGGGGCGACGCAGCGCTGCGCGGCGTCGTCAGGCATCACCTCGACATCTTCGAGGCCAAGCTGGTGCAGATGGGGGTCGAGGTGCGCGGCGAGGGGGAGCTCGTTCGCGTCACCGGCCCGGACCGGCTGCAGCCGATCAACGTCGTGTCGACGTTCTACCCGGGATTCCCGACCGACCTGCAGCCGAGCATCACCGCTCTCGCCTGCGTCGCCGACGGCGACAGCTACATCCGCGAGACCGTGTTCGAGGACCGCTTCGGTCACGTCAAGAACCTGCGCGCCTTCGGCGCCACCCTGTCCCCGGAAAAGGACCGCCTCGTCATCGTCCACGGGCCTGCGAAGCTGCGGGGGACGCGGGTGCGGGCCCAGGACATCCGCGCCGGCGGCGCCTGCCTGCTGGCCGGGCTCGCCGCCGAGGGCCGCACCTGCATCACCAACCTCTACCAGCTCGACCGCGGCCACGCCGATCTCGCTGGGCGGCTTCGGGGGTTGGGAGCGGAAATCGAGCGCATATAGCCGAGGCTCGACAGCACCGCGAAAAGGCAGTCAGGGGTTTCCTTGACTGCCTTTTTGTTTCTGCTACGTTGCGGTCATGGCCGGCCTGCACGAAGAAAAGGTCTATCTCCTGCGCACCGGGATCGAAGGGGACACCGCCCCCTTCGCCGCCTACCGGGATCTCTCCTACGCCGCCCTGGACGCTCTCGAACCGGCGATTCCTTCTTCCGGCCAGATCACCATCAAGCCGAACGCCACGGTGCTCTACCCGGCCGACGTCCGGGTAGTCACCCACCCGGGGTTCCTCGCCGGCATCGCCGACTACCTCCTCGGCCGGGGAGCGGCCCCCGGCCGCCTGCTGGTCGCCGACGGACAGTCCGGGGAAAACCCCGACGAGGGGTTCACCTGGAAGGGCGCGGGGTACGCGGCCATGGCGGAGGAGCGCGGGATCCGGTTGAAGTGCCTGAACGACGAGCCGACCCGGCCCGTCGCCGTGGACCATGGGGCGGTCTACGACAGCTACCCGATCTACTCCGACGTGACCGACTGCAGTTTCCTTCTCAACGTCCCCCTGGCCAAGTGCCACAACCTCGGCTGCACAACCCTCACCATAAAGAACCTGATGGGGGTTATCGGCAGGCCGGAGCGGCACCTGTGCGCCACCCAGGCCGTCGACGAGCCGCTGGGAGAGGACCTGTGGCGCCTGACCGGGAGCGGACTCAGCCTCTTCGAGGACCGCTTCTACGACAAGCTCTGCGACCTCGTCGCCGCCGTGCGCAGCCTCGGGATGCCGCGGCTGAGCATTGTCGACGGTCTCATCGGACGGGACGGCACCGCCTTCCACGAAGGGGAGAACCACCCGCTGGGCTGGACCGTGGCAGGGGTCAACGAGGTGCACGTCGACGCGGTGGCGACCTGGCTCATGGGCCTCGACCCCACGGTCACCCCCTACCTGCGGGCAGCCGCCGAACGGGGCCTCGGAACCGCCGACGTGAAGGAGATCGACGTCGTCGATCTCGCCAGCGGCGAAAGCCTCGACCGGGCGCAGCTGGCCGCGGCGCGCAGGCGGCCTCCGCTGATGCCGGTCTGCCGGGGCGAAGCCGGCTACTACGACCGCTTCCGCGCCGACGGCTCGGTGGTCCCCTGGCAGATCGACCGGATCAACGCCCGGCGCCGCGCCGACGGAGAGAGCGAAATTGCCGCCTGATGACGGCAGCGGTCCGACTCTCCCGCAGCTGCAGCGGCAGGTCGACGAGTGGATTCGCACCGTCGGGATCCGCTACTACTCCGAACTGACGAACACCGCCATACTGGCGGAGGAGGTCGGGGAAGTGAGCAGGCTGATGGCCCGCCTCTACGGGGACCAGAGTTTCAAGGCGGGGGAAGAGGCGGGGTTGGCCGAGCTGGGCGCGGAAATGGCGGACGTGCTGTTCGTGCTGATCTGCCTCGCCAACCAGACCGGCGTCGATCTTCAGGAAGCCTTCGACCGGACCATGCACAAAAAGACCATCCGCGACCGCGACCGTCACGCCGGCAATCCCGGACTGCGATGAGGTGCGGCCTGCTCGCGGCCGTCCTGCTCGCCGGTTGCCAGTTGACCAATCCCGCCGTGAGCCGCTACGAGCCGAGCCGGCTGCCGGTGGGGGACCTGACCCTTTCGACCTGGCTTCCGGCCGGCCTCGACAGCTTCCGCCTCGACGCCGGGGACCGGCAGCTGCTCGCCGAAATCGGGTTCAATCACATCGAGTGGCTGCAGGAAGTCCGGGTCGGCGATTCGACCGCCGAGGAGGTCGCCATGTCGTTCGCCGGCGACGCCGGCCTCGGCATGCCCGTCTACTACCCGCCCCCCGGGTTCACCCGTGAGGACAAGCTGCGCGACTTCGCCGTCATGGAGGGCGTCGAACCCGGTTTCGACGCCGCCGTCCGCGAACGGGTGACGGCGCTGCGGCAGCACTGGGGCGCGGCTCCCGGTTTCACCGGCTACCTGGTCGGGCACGAGGATTACCGCGCCCGCTACTACGAGGCCCTGGGAGACATGGTGCGGATCCTGGGGCAGGAAGACCCCCGGCGCCCGGCGATCAGCGTCGGCAACATCGACCACTTCCCCGAGGTCGGCCGCTTCCTCGACGCCCTGTTCGCCGAGGGCGGGGCCCCCAACATCTTCCAGCACGAGCACTACATCTTCCGCGACGAGGTGCCCACCTCGGGAAGGAAGCTGCAGAAACGGCTCGACGCCCTGGTGGCGGGGTACGGACGCCTGGCCCGCTACCTGCAGGACCGGCACGGACGCTGGCACGCCATCGTCCAGGTGCACAGCGAAACCCGCGGGCTGGGCAAGGGCGCCTTCTACTACCGCAAGCCGACCGCCGGGGAGATCTCCGTGCAGGTCGGCCTGGCCCTGTCCCGGGGGGCTTCGGGCATCGTCTACTTCCTCTACAGCTCCGGCTGGGAGTGGATCCACGACGACGACGGCCACCTGGTGCAGGAGCGCTTCTACGAGGGGATCGTCGACCGCGACGGCGCGCCGACGGCGACCTACGGCGCCGTCAAGGAGCTGAACGGGCAGCTCGCCGGCCTCGGCCCGCACCTGCGCGACCTGCACTTCCACGGCGGCTGGGAGGCCGGGGACCTGCCGGAAAACGACCTCGTCAGCGCCAGCGATCCCGACCTCGAGCTCGGCCTCTTCGGCGACGGGACCACCGCCACCCACCTGCTGGTCGTCAACAGGCGGAGCCACAGCGGCCGGCAGGTCGGGCTGAAGCTGACGGGGCCGGCGCGCGACGCGGCGGCCGGGACCTCCCTGCCGCAAGTCCGCGGCCGCACCCTGCTCGACCTGGAACCCGGGGGGTTCAGGCTCCTCGAGGTGCAGCGAGTAAATCCGGCGGCCGAAGCAAGTCAGTAGTTTCCCATCGATCTCGATCCCGGCGGATGAAGCCGGGGCAGCGGGAAAGCTTCCTTATGACACCCTCCCGAAAAACATGCTTTCCGTTGCAACCATCGCCGGGGAGGATTCCATGCCGCCTACGAGCCTGCTGACCGCAGTCGTCCTGGCGGCGCTGATCGCCGCCCCGGCGTTGGCGCAGCAAAGCCCCCCGGGCCTGGACTGGCGGAGCATCCGGACGGAGCGGTTCAACGTCATTTTCCCGGCAGCGATCACCGCGGATGCCCAGCGCGCAGCCAATACGCTCGAGCACATCTACGGCCCGGTCTCCAAGACCCTGAAGGGTCCCCGGAAGCCGCTGGACGTGGTGCTGGTCAACCAGTCGGCTCAGGCCAACGGCTTCGTCGCCCTGGCGCCGCGCCGCAGCGTCTGGTTCAGCACTCCCCCCCAGGACGCGGGGCGGCTGAGCGGCGATTGGTACCAGCTGCTGGCGGTCCACGAGATGCGCCACGTGGTGCAGTTCGACCGCATGCGCCGGGGCCTGGTCCGCCTGGCCTGGCTCTTCTTCGGCGAACAGGGCCACTCCATTGCGGGATTGCTGGTGCCGCCGTGGTTCTGGGAAGGGGATGCGGTGGGAATCGAGACGGCATTTAGCCGGACCGGTCGCGGGCGCATACCCCGGTTCGGACTGCACATCCGCGCCCTGCTTCTGGAGGGACGGCGCTACTCCTACTACAAGGCCCACCACCGCTCGTACCGCGACTGGTACCCCGGTCACTATCCGCTGGGGTATTACCTGACGACCTACGTCAAGCGCCGCCATGGGGCCGGGACCTGGGACAAGGTGCTGGGCCGCACCGCCCGATGGGGATTCCACCCCTTTGCCTTCAGCCGCGCCCTCAGGAAGTACACCGGGGCCAGCGCCGCCCGCACCTACGAGCGCACCATGGACGAGCTGGCCGGGCTGTGGCGGACCCGGCAGGAAGGCCTGTCCACGACGCCGTTGCGATTGCTCGCCGGGCAGAGCAGGCCGGGGGTCTGGACCAACTACGAGTACCCGCAACCGCTGGCCGACGGCAGCGTGCTGGCGAGCAAGAGCGGCCTCGCCGACCCGTGGACGCTGGTTCGCCTGCATCCCGGCGGCCGCGAGGAACGCGTGCGCTATTACCAGTCCCTCGGCGGCATCCGCGTTGGCGGCGGCCTGGCGGCCTGGAACCGCTCCACCCCGGACCGGCGCTGGGGCTTCCGCGACTTCTCCGACGTGGTGGTGCTGGACCTCGACAGCGGCCGCATGCGCCAAATCACCCGCAAGGCCAGGCTGTTCGCGCCGGCTCCTTCCCCCGACGGCGCGCGCGTTGCCGCCGTCGAGTTCGGACCGGACCGGCGCTGCCACCTCGTGCTGCTGGAGACCGCCAGCGGCGCCGGGCAGGCCCGTTTTCCTGCCCCCGACGGGGTTTTCTGGCGCACTCCGGCATGGTCGCCGGACGGGCGCCATATCGCCGTGGTGCGACAGGACGAACAGGGCAACGCCCTGGAGCTCATCGACCTTGCCGACGGCCGGGGACGGATCGTGCTGCCGCACACCTGGGCCGACATCGGGTGGCCGGTTTTCTGGGGTTCCTACCTGCTGTTCGACTCACCCCAAGGGGGCATCGACAACATCCACGCCGTCCACATGCCGGACGGGACCCCCTACCGGGTGACCTCCCGGCCGCTGGCGGCCACCCACGCGGCGGTGGCCGGCGATTCGCTCCTGTTCCAGGAGTACACCGTCGACGGCTACCGCATCGCCGCAATGCTCCTCGACCCTGCGGCCTGGACGCCGGCCGGACAGGTCGCCGACCGCGAGTTGCGGTATTTCGAACCGCTGATCGACCAGGAGCAGGGCGGCCCCGTGCTGGCGGACATTCCGCAGCGGGTCTACCCGGTGAGCCGCTACCGACCGCTGGGCAATCTGCTCAACGTCCACAGCTGGTCTGTCAGTCCCTTGCCGCCGGCCTATGCCCTCAGTCTCACCTCCAACGATCTGCTCGACCTCAGCAGCATGAGCGGCGGAGTCGAATACAACAGCAACGAGAGCGCCTTCAGCGTCCTGGGCGACTTCAGCCTGGCGGCGTGGTATCCCGTTGTCAGCTTCGGCGGGCGCTGGGGCGAGCGGGCCGGAGAGTACGCGATCAAAACTCGAGAGATGGAAGACGGCAGCCTCGAGGTCACCGAGACAGAAGAGACGGACAGGTGGAGCGAGAAGAGCCTGAGCGCCGGCGTCGACCTGCCCCTGAATCTGTCCCACGGCCCCTGGCAGTCTTCCATCCAGTTGAGCGCCCGGGCGGAATGGACCGATATCGCCGGCAGGGACGACCTCAA
>JAPOZF010000234.1 GCA_026706165.1 Gemmatimonadota bacterium | reverse complement strand
CCAGCAGGCAGGAGAGCATGCCGAAGCCGACGAGCAGCCAGCTGTACTGCCCCGACCACAGCAGCCACACCGCCATCATCACCGCCAGAAGACTGGCTGTCCGCCTCATTACCGTTCCTCGATTTATGACCTAAGGATTTGATTTTCCTCTAAGTTACGAGCGTTCGAATCCGCTCGTCAAGGCGCGCCCGTGCGGTTGAATCCGCCCCTTCGGCTGCCTATCTTGGCCTGAATCAAACGCCTGAGTGCAACGGCGGTTTCACACAGGGAAGGAGATCTCATGGCAAAATCGAAGCAGAAGCCCGAACCCCCGGTCCTGCGCCACATGTGCTCGGTCGGCACCCTGCTCGGCTACGGCACCAAGGGGGTGGAGTGGACGTTCCCCCAGAAGCTGAAGCGCATAAAGAACGCCGGCTTCGACGGCTTTCTCGGGCGCGTCATCATGTTCCCGCCCGAGGTGGTCGCCGAGTCCGGGCTCATCTTCGCCTGCACCACCGACATGGGCGGGCAGAAGGAGGTGGAGCGCAAACTCAAGCGGATCAGGAAGTACAACGCCCGCGTCGTCAACGTGCAGATGCTCGACCACGACACCGGCACCGCCGAGGCGGTCGCCTGCGCCCGCGAGGTCATGCGCGTGGCCGACGAGCTCGACATGGATGTCTCGATCGAGGTCCACCGCGACACCTGCACCGAGACCCCGGAGAAGACCTACGCCCTGGCCGAGGGGTTCGAGAAGGAGGAGAAGCGGCGGTTGAAGATGACCTGGGATTTCTCCCACCCCGCGGTCGTCAAGCACCTGTCGCCCCCCTACTTCAAGCGCCTGGTCGAGCGCCCCGACCTCGTGCAGCTCGCCAACCAGATCCACTTCCGCCCCTTCAACGGGCACCACGCCATGATCCCCGCCCTCGGCCCGGGGGGCAGGCTGACCCCCGAGTTCATCGACTGCATGGAGTTCGCCGACAAACTGCTGGCGCTCTGGCTCAAGGCGGCGACGCCGGGCCGCGAGCTGTTCGTCTGCCCGGAGCAGATCCCGGGCGGCTACCACCTGTCGGTGTTCGGCGACCGCTTCCGCGATGTCAAGGCGATCAGGGGGGAGCTGGAGAAAAGCTGGCAGGGCCACCTCGCGAAATGGAAACCGCCGAAGAAGGCGGCCAAGAAGCGCCCCCGGAAGAAGTGAAGGGGGTTGGCGGCAATGACGCCGAGGCTGGAAGGATGGAATACACCAACGGGCGCGTAGGACCGGGCGCGGACACCGCGGGCTTCCGCGGAAGGCCGGGACTTGGGGAAGAGGTAGATGAGGCCTGCCGCCGCATAGAGGCGCTCGACAGCGACATCCGCGCGCTGCTGCCCGAGGCGGACCGCCGCTCCCGCCTGCTGGAGGAGGGGGGCCAGCTGCCCGCGGAAGCCGGCGCCGGCATGTCCCTCTTCGGCATGCTGGTCGCCGTCAAGGACATCATCCACGTCGACGGGTTCGAGACCCGCGCCGGCTCGCAGTTGCCCGCCGGGGTGCTCGCCGGACCCGAAGCCGGGTGCATCCGGGCGCTGCGGCGGGCGGGGGCCCTCGTGCTCGGCAAGTCGGTGACGACGGAGTTCGCCTGCTTCAAGCCGGCGGCGACGCGCAACCCCATCAACCTCGACCACACCCCCGGAGGCTCGAGCAGCGGTTCCGCAGCTGCCGTTGCCGCCGGGTACTGCCCGCTGGCGCTCGGCTCGCAGACCATCGGCTCGATCGTGCGGCCGGCGGCTTTCTGCGGGATCGCCGGATTCAAGCCGGGCTACGGCCGCATCGACATGTCCGGGTTCATCCACTGCTCGCCGTCGGTCGACACCATCGGCACCTTCACCCGGGACGTGGCAACCGCGGCACGGGCCGCTTCCGTCCTGTGCGGCGAGTGGCGGGCCGGGGTTTCCGCCCCGGGTCTGCCGGTCCTCGGGATTCCGGAAGGCCCCTACCTCGACCAGACCGAGCCGGCTGCCCGGGAGGATTTCGAGAACCAGCTGGAGCTCCTGCGGGGTGCCGGGTACGAAGTCGCCGAGGTGCCGGCGTTGGCGGACATCGAGGAGATCGACTACCGCCACCGGCAGATGATGGCCGCGGAGATGGCCCGGGTCCACGAGCCCTGGTTCGACGAGCACGCCGGCCTCTACGACGAGGGCACCGCCGCCCTGGTCGAGCAGGGCCGCTCCGTGCCGCGGGCGGCGCTCGAAGACGTCCGCTGCGGCAGAGGCGGGCTGCGGCAGGAGCTCGAGGCCCTGATGGCCGCGGAAGGGATCGACCTCTGGGCCTGTCCGGCGGCCACCGGCCCGGCTCCGAAGGGACTGGCGACCACCGGGGATCCGAGCATGAACCTGCCCTGGACCCACGCCGGGATGCCGGTGCTGGGGCTGCCCGCGGGAGAGTCCTCGGATTCGGGCATGCCCCTGGGGATCCAGTTCATCGCTGCCATGGGCCGCGACGAGGAGCTGCTCGGATGGGGAGCGGGCTTGGAACGGGACCTGGCAGCCGATTGAAAAATCCCGTCCGGGCAGGGGCCGGGCTTGGCGGCGTAGCGCTCCTTCCCCGAATCCCCCGAGTCGCCTCGGTCGCGCCCCTTGCCTCCTCCGCCGTGCCGCGGCCTCGCCTGCGGAGCAACTTCAGCAACGGGCTGCGCGGGTTCGGGAGCGGGGAATGACCTTCAACCATAGAGGAGACGGAAAACCGAAATGAACGCGGAGCAGACCTACCTGTTCGACCTCAACGGTTACATCCTGCTCGAGCAGGTGGTCCCGCCCGAGCTGGTAGCGGCCGCCAACGAGGTGCTCGACCGCTTCGAGGGGATGGATCCCGGGGAGTACCCCGAGCCCCTGGTCCTCGGCACGGAAAAGACCGGGCAGGAGCTCTACATCTCCAACATCATGGAAGCGGACGCGGCCATGCTGCCGCTGATGGAGCTCCCCGAGGTCCTCGACGTGGTCGAGACCGTCACCGGGGGCCCCTGGCGCCTGAACCACACCTACGCCATCTACCGCTGGGGAGGCGGGTTCACGCACATGCACATGCACGGCACCCCGGTCAACCCGAAGTGCCAGTACCGCTGCCACAACGGGCAGATGGTGTCGACGCTGACCAAGGCGGTGTTCCCGACCGTCGACTGCGGGCCGGAAGACGGCTGCTTCGCCGTGGTGCCGGGCACGCACAAGGCGAACTTCCCGCGGCCCTGGGGACCCCACCCGGAGGAGGATCCGTCCCTGGTGCCGCTGCCGGCGAAGGCGGGGGACGCGATCGTCTTCACCGAGGCCCTGACGCACGGTTCCACAGTCAACACTTCCCGCCGCCCGAGACGGACCCTTTATTATTGTTACAGCACAGGTTACATGCCCGACTGGGGCGGCCAGGGGCTGCGCTTCAGCCCCGGCCTCCACGCCCGGTTGAGCGCCCCGCAGCGCGAAATCGTCAAGCTCAAATAGGTGAGGAAGTATGCTGTCACGACAGGAAATCGAAGCGTACGACGTAAAGGGATACTGCAGTGTTGAGGGAGTACTGACCCCGGCCGAAGTCGCCGAGCTGCGCCGGGTCACCGAGGAGTTCGTCGAGAAGTCGCGGGGGGTGACCGAGCACGACGAGGTCTTCGACCTCGAGCCCGACCACACCCCGGAGTTTCCCAAGGTGCGCCGCCTCAAGAGCCCGGTGAAGGCGCATCCCGCGTACGCCGCCGCCCTGCGCAACGAACGCATCCTCGACATCGTCGCCCAGTTGATCGGGGGGGACGCGATCCGCACCAACGGCGGCAAGCTCAACATGAAGTCGGCCGAGTTCGGCAGCCCCGTCCACTGGCACCAGGACTGGGCCTTCTACCCGCACACCAACGACGACCTGCTCGCCGTCGGCGTGGCCATCGACGACATGACCGGGCAGAACGGCTGCCTGATGGCCATCCCCGGCTCCCACAAGGGGAAGATCTGGGACCACCACCAGGACGGCTGCTTCGCCGGCGCCGTCACCGAGGCCGGCTTCGACGATTCCGAGGCCGAGCTGATCGAGGTCGAGGCCGGCGGCATCTCCCTCCACCACGTGCGTGCCCTGCACGCTTCGCTGCCCAACTCCTCGGCCAATCCCCGGCGCCTGCTGCTGCTCCAGTACTGCGCCGGCGACTCCTGGCCCCTCTGCCAGCAGCTCGACTGGGATCAGTACTGCGCCTCGTACGTGCGCGGCGAGCCGGTCCTGCAGCCGCGTATGGAAGAGGTGCCCTGGCGCCTGCCCCTTCCCCCCGCCCTGAGGCCCGGCACGATCTACGAGACCCAGACGGTCCTGAAGAGCACGACCTTCGGCGGATAGGGGGGCGGATAGGTCGGCGGACCGCGGGGCGGGAACAGCGGCCTGGGGCTGCCACCCGGTGTCGTCCCGCCTGAATCCTCCCGGCCATTTCGCGAATCCATCCTCGACGGCACTTGCGAGCCGGGAAACTCTGCCGCGGAATCTACCCCCGCAGCCTGTCCGAGCCGGGAAGCTGTGATCCGCTCGCGGAACAGACTGCAACAATTCGGCCGCCAGGGCGGGGTGGATCGGCGGAAGATATCGATGGGACAGGGCATTAGTTGCTGCGCGAATACCTAGAGATCGTCCGCTCGTTCAACCGCGACGTACGCCTCTACCTGCTGAGCGGCGCCCTGGTGGGGTTCGCCTCCTCCAGCGGCATCTACAACCTGCTTCTCAACATCTACCTGCTGCGCCTCGGGTACGACATCGGGTTCGTCGGCTTCGTCAACGCCACCGGCGCGGCCGCCTACGCCCTCCTCTGCCTTCCGGCCGGGGCGATGGGCAGACGCTGGGGCCCGCGCCGCATGATCGTCCTCGGCCTGGCGCTGATCGCCGTCGGCAACTCGATGCTGCCCTTCGCCGAGTTCATGCCGCGGGAATGGCAGGCGCACTGGCTGATATTCGCCCGCCTGCCGCGGGCCTTCGGGTTCGCCCTGTCCATCGTCAACGCCGGGCCTTTTCTGCTGTCCATCACCACCCGGGTCGAGCGCACCCACGTGTTCTCCGTGCAGGCGGCGATGTGGCCGATCGCCGGGTTTGCCGGCAACCTCGTCGGAGGGGTGCTGCCCGGGACCATCGCCGCCCTGACCGGGACCTCCCTCGACGCGCCGGCTCCCTACCGGTATCCGCTGTTTTTCGCCGCGGCGATGATCGTCCCGGCCGCCCTCGCCGTCGCCGCAACGAGACAGACGGAGGGGCTTCCTGCAGGAGGGGGCGCGCAAGGGGTATCGCCGCGTCCGCGCGGTCCCATGGCCGCAGTGGCGGTGGCCGGCTTCCTCTGCGCCATCTCCATGGCGACCCAGCAGACTTTCTTCAACGTCTACATGGACGACTTCCTCGGAGAGCCGACGGCGCTGATCGGAGCGGTCTCCGCGACCGCCATGCTGGTGAGCGGACTGGCCGCCCTGTCGACGCCGCTGATCGTCGCCTCGCGGGGGCAGCGGTCGACCATCGCCGCCACCTCGCTGCTTGCGGGGGCCGCGCTGCTGCCGGTCATGCTGTCGGGCAACTGGGCGGGGGCGGCCTGCACCGTCTTTCTCGTACATGCGCTGTCGGCGATCCGCCTGCCGGTCCTGACCGTCTTCCAACAGGAGATCGTGGAGGCGCGCTGGCGGCCGGGGATGGCCGCGGTCAGCTCGATGGCGATGGGTTTCTCCTTCATGCTGACCGGGGGCTTCGGGGGGCAGGTGATCGCCGCTTCCGGGTACGGGACCTTGTTCGCGATTGCCGCGGTCGCCAGTGTCCTGGGGACCGCGCTGTTCTCAGCGTACTTCCGGCCCGCCCGCATCGAGGAGCTCAAGGGAGCCGCGGCGCAGCCGGCATGACCCGCCGCGGGCGAACCAGGTCCGGAGCATCAGTGGGGTTTCAACCATTGGAGCAAGTCATGTTCATACATTGTGAGCACATGGGGCAGCAAAGCCGCCTCAGTTTGGCGATTCCAAGATGAACCGGACCCCTGATGAACTCCGCGGCCAGCTGGCAGAGCGGGGGTTCTGCCTCCTCGAAGGGGTGATTCCGACGGACGAGGTCGGCCCAGTGCGCGCCGACGTCCTGGGCGCCGTCGACAGGCACCGGCAGGAGCGCCGGGACGCGCCGCCCAACATCGGCGCGGTCTCCGGGCTGATCCGCTACAGCCAGTCCTTCACCCCCTACCTTACCGATGCCAGGCTCGCCGGTCTCTGTCTGGACCTGCTGGGGGAGCATTACCGGGTCTCCTACACCTCCTCGATCGTCAACTACCCTGGCAACGACCGCGGCGACTGGCACGCCGACTGGCCGTTCAACCAGCGCAACGGCGGGCACATAGAGCAGCCGTACCCCGACATGGTCATGCACCTGACGACCCTGTGGATGCTGTCCCCGTTCACCCGGGAGAACGGCGGCACCCTCGTTTCCCCGGGAAGCCACCGCCGGCCGGACAACCCCAGCGGCGGCAACGGCGTCGATCCGCAGGCCGTTCTCGAGGGGGAGACCGCCCTCACCGGGGAGGCCGGCACGGTGGCCGTCCTCGACAGCCGGCTGTGGCACGCGGCCGCCCCCAACCGGTCGGACGAGCCCCGGGTCGGCCTGGCGATCCGCTTCGCCCCCTGGTGGCTCAACCTCGACAGCCTGATGCCGGGCAGCGACGAGCGCCGGCGGCTCGCCGACGAAAGGGGACTGAGGGAGAACCTGGTTCCCCCGGTGCCTCGCGGGGTGTTCAAGCGGCTCCCCGACGACGTCAAGCCGCTGTTCCGCCACTGGGTCCGGTAGGGCGCCGGCGGATTGGCCGGGGCTTCCGAGCCGGGATCTCGCCGCAGGGGCGTTGTGGAGCTTCCGGATTGACGCGGAACCACGCGCCGGGCACTAACTCTCCCCGGGCAGCAGGTCCGGCAGCTCGTCGTAGCGGGAGAAGACGGCGTCGGCGCCGGCATCGAGAAGCACCCCGGCGGGGTGCGACGAGGTGAACCCCAGGGCCTTCATGCCGGCAGCCTTCGCCGCGGCGATCCCGGGCACCGAGTCCTCGACGACGCTACAGATGCCCGGGTCCGCCCCGAGGAGGCCGGCGGCGCGCAGGAACAGGTCGGGGGCCGGCTTGCCGCGCGCGACGTCGGAGGCGCTGCAGACCGCGTCGAAGAACCCCTCGAGGCCGGCGGTCTTCAGCGAGAAGCGGATCTTCCGGTGGCGCCCGGAGGAGGCGACGGCCATGGGCACGCCCCCGGACTCGAGCCTTCGCAGCACCCGCTTCAGCCCGGCAAAGGCCCGCAGGCGGCCGCGGGCGGCCGCGAAGAACTCCTGCTCCTTCTCGTCGATCAGGTGATCCCCGAGATCGGCGGCGGGGTGCAGCCGCCGGAAGCGGTCGAGGACGGCGCGGTCGCTCCGGCCGATGAAATCCTCGATTTCGGCGAGCCGGACCGCGATACCGCGGCGCCGCAGCACCGGCAGCCAGGCGCCGCAGCTCATCCCCTCGCTGTCGACGAGCACTCCGTCGACGTCGAAGATGACAGCGAACAAGGCAACTCCTAAGTTTGCAGCGGCCGCGCGACCACCCTCCTGCCGGCTTCATCCGCGGCCGCCCAGACGCCATCCGGCCCCCTCGAGCAGCCGGCGGAAACGCTTTTCAGCAGCGCGTGAAATCTAAGTGATCGACGTACGGACCATACGCCGCGACCCCGATTCCCTGCGCCGGGCGATCCGCCTGCGCCGCGTCGACCCGGGCAAGGCCGACGTCGACCGCTGGCTCGCCCTCGACGGGGAGCGCCGCCGGCTGCAGGGAGAGATCGACGAGGTCAACGGCGAGAAGAAGCAGCTCGCCCGGCTCGGCAGGACCGACCCCGAGGCTGCCCGCAGCCAGGGGCAGGAGCTGCGCGAGAAGGGGCGCCGGCTCGAAGCCGGGCTCGGCGAGGTCAACCGCGAGTGGCAGCGGATCCTCGACTGGTTCCCCAACTGGCCCCACCCCGACATGCCCGACGGCGACGACGAGTCCGACAACCCCGAGGAGAAGGTGTGGATCCCGGGTGCCGGGTACCGTCCCGGCGAGGAGTTGGGAAAGGGCAACCACAGCGCCGCCTCCATGCCGCCGATGCCGGTGCACGCCGGGGCGGAGTTCGCGCCGCGGCAGCACGCCGACCTCGGCCCTGCCGTCGGCATGGAGACCGCCCAGGCCTCCGAGGTCTCCGGCTCCCGCTTCGCCTACATCCGCGGGGGCGCGGCCCTGATGCAGCTCGGCCTGCAGCAGCTGCTGTCCGGGGAGCTGCTGCGCCGCGGCTACGAGATGATGGTGCCGCCGCTGCTGGTGCGCGAGCGCTCCCTCTACGGGACCTCCCACTTCCCCGAGGGCCGCGACCAGGTGTACGCCATCGAAACCCACAACGTCGAGGAGGGGACGGAGCTGTTCCTCGTCGGCTCCTCGGAGCCTGCCAACTTCAGCTACTTCATGGACCGCACCCTGAACGAGGAGGAGCTGCCCCTCCGGGTGTTCGCCTCCACCACCTGCTTCCGCTCCGAGGCCGGTTCCTGGGGCAGGGACGTCAAGGGGATCAAGCGGGTGCACCAGTTCGACAAGATCGAGATGAACTCGGTCTGCGCCCCGGAGCAGTCGGAGCAGATGTACGAGGAGTTCGGCGAGATCAACGAGTGGCTGCTGCAGACCCTCGAGCTCCCCTACCGGTCGGTCGACAAGTGCGGCGGCGACGCCGGCTACCTCGCCAGCCACCGGCAGCGCGACTTCGAGGTCTGGCTGCCGGGCAGCGGCGAGTTCATGGAGGTGATGACCGACACCAACACCACCGACTACCAGGCCCGCCGCCTCAACATCCGCTGCAAGGGCAAGCAGGGGGGGCCGAGGTTCTGCCACACCGTCAACGACACCGGCTGCGCCATGGGGCGGATGCTGATCTCCATCGTCGAGAACTACCAGCAGGCCGACGGTTCGGTGAAGGTCCCCGCGGCGCTCCGCGACGCCGTCGGCAGGGACTCGATCGCCGCGGGCTGAAGCCCCATGCCGGCGGTGCCCGCAGCCATGCGATGACCGCTTCCGCCCGGGTCGAGCAACAGCCAACCGACAGTTTCCCGATGCCTGCGATTCACTACGGCCCCCGATGACCCGATGACGGCGCGAATCCTGGACGGAAACGAGATAGCCGCGGGGATGCGGGAGGAGATGCGGCGGGAGGTCGCCGGCCTTGCGGCCCGGCACCGCCTCGTCCCGGGGCTGGCGGTGGTGTTGGCCGGCGACGATCCGGCGTCGCTCTCCTACGTCAAGGGGAAGCGCCGGGCCTGCGAAAAGATCGCCGTCCGCTCGCGCGAGCACCGGCTTCCCGGCGGCGTCCCGCAGGAGGAGCTGCTGGAACTGATCGCCGCCCTCAACGCCGACGAGACCGTCCACGGAATCCTCGTGCAGGTGCCCCTGCCCAACGGCCTCGACGAGAGCCTCGTCCTCAACGCCGTCGATCCCGGCAAGGACGTCGACGGCCTGCACCCGGTGAACCTCGGCCGCATGTTGCGCCAGGAGGAGGGCTTCCTCCCCTGCACCCCGCACGGGGTCGTGCAGATGCTGTCGCGCAGCGGCATCGAGGTGGCGGGAAAGCACGTCGTCGTCGTCGGGCGCAGCACCCTGGTCGGCAGGCCGCTGGCCAACATGCTGGCGCAGAAGGGGCCGGGGGCCAACGCCACGGTGACGGTCTGCCACACCGGCACCCGCGACATCGGCGCCCACACCCGCGCCGCCGACATCCTGGTCGCCGCGGCCGACCGCCCCCGTATCATCAGCGCGGACATGGTCGCCGAGGGCGCCGTGGTGATCGACGTCGGGGTGGTGCGCGTCGAGGATTCCACGCGCCGCCGCGGCCATCG
>JAPOZF010000105.1 GCA_026706165.1 Gemmatimonadota bacterium | reverse complement strand
ACACCTGGAAGATCCTCTACCGGGGCCGCAGAAGGTGGAGGGAAGTTCCAGTCGAGCGGAAACACCCCGGCTCGCCCGGCAGCGTCCCTCAGGCTGCGAACCGCTTCGAAGGCGGCATCCTCGCTGTCGGCCACCAGCGCGTGCAGGGCGTCCCCGACGGCGGTCTCGACCGCCAGGTAGTACTCGGATTCCACCTCGATGAGATCGGCCAGGACGCCCCTGAAAAGCTCGCGCCGTTCCGGATCGAGCATGAGGTTCCGCACACCCTGGGAATGCCCTTCAAACCCGGACCTGACCTTTTCCAGTACCTGGAGGCGGGCTGCGTTCGCCTCCAGCGATCGCTGGAAGGCGCCTCGCTCCTCGACAGCCCGCCGGAGCTGTTCCTCCACCTCCTTCTGGCGCTCCCTGGCGGCCGCGAAATCCCCCTCGACCGCGGTCAGCCGCGATTCCAGCCCGGCCAGTTCCTGCTGCGCTGCGGCCCCGTCCCGGGAGAGCCCATCCAGGGCGGTACCCAGTCCCGACTGTTCAGAAGCGAAATGCTCACGGGTCCGTTCCAACCCCGCCGCTTCCGCCTGCAGCCTTTCGACGGTGCGGCCGCACTCCTCCCTGCCACCCAGGGCGGTGCGCAGCCGCGCGTTGGCGGCTTCCAGGGCGCTCTGTCCGCGCTGCCAGGCAGCTTCCGCTTCGGCCGTCGACTCTTCCTGGGATTGCAGCCGGCCGCCGTCCGAACTCAGTCTGCTTTCGGCATCCGCGAGGGCGCCGAGGGTCTGCTCCCGCTGCTGACGGGAGGCGGCCAGCTGCTGCTGCTGCCGGTCGCGCTCTTCGGTGGATCGCCGGATGAACTGCTGCCGCGCCCCCCGGCGCTCCCGCACCGCGACCAGGCCCCGCTCCCGTTCGTGCAGCTGCTCGACGCATCGCGTCAGTTCCACCCCCACGGTCTGGAGGTCTTTCTCCAGGGTGGTAACCGCGAGTCTGCGCTTTTCAAGCTCGGTTTCCTGGGTCGTGAGTTCGGTACGCCCGGACACCGACCTCTTCGACAACTCGTCGGACTCCCGCCTCAACGGCTTCAACTGTTCCTGGATCTGGAAGAAACGGTGGCGGCCGAACAGCAGCTCGAGCTGTTCCCATTCCTGGCGCAAGGTCTTGTACCTTCTGGCGCGGCCGACCTGGCGCCCCAGGTAATCGACCTGCCGTTTGACCTCCCCGATGAGATCCTCGAGCCGCGTCAGGTCCGCCTGGGTCGATTCGAGCTTGTTCCAGGTCGAACGCCTGCGGGTCTTGTATTTCGTTATCCCGGCGGCCTCCTCGAGAATGCGCCTCCTGTTTTCGGTGCGTTCGCTGATGATCTCGTCCACCATGCCCTGTTCCATCACCGAGTAGGCGCCGGGACCGAGGCCGGTGTCCATGAGCAGGTTCTGGATGTCGAGAAGCCGGCATGGGACCTTGTTGAGGAGGTAGTCGCTTTCGCCGGAACGGAACAACCGGCGCGTTACGGTAACCTCGCTGAATTCGATCGGCAGAATGTGGCTGGAGTTGTCAATGGTCAGGGATACTTCCGACATCCCGAGGGGTTTTCGTTGGCGGGTGCCGCTGAAAATCACGTCTTCCATGCGGTGGCCGCGAACCGCTCCGGCCCGCTGTTCCCCGAGGACCCACCGGATCGCTTCGACAATGTTCGACTTGCCGCACCCGTTGGGACCGACGATGGAGGTGATTCCCCTGCCGAAGGGGATCTCGACCCGGGTCAGGAACGACTTGAACCCGAAGATTTCGACATTCGAAAGCCGCACCTATCGAGCTCCTTTACGCGCGTCCCGGGATTCGCGACGCGGAAAGCCCCGCCGCCGCAGGGTTTTTTCGGGAAATTCGACGGACTTGATGAGTGAGAGAAACGATGCGGGAAGACGCCTCGGGGAGATTGCGCTTACAGCGGGGAATGGAAGGACGACACTCGAAACCGGAGCAATTGCACAACAGTTGGTGCTGATTGTGGAGAATGATACCACATGTTGAAGTCCCGGTCAAGGCATCGGACCGGGCTGGAGCCAGGGTGTGGGAGGGGACCGGGCCGCACTAGGCGGAGTCCGTCAGATCGCCGTGGTCGTCGTCCATCTGTCCCATTCCGATGATCTGTTCAGCCTGGATCTCCCGCCTGCCGGCGTAGCCGCCGTCCAGCTCGTGCCAGAAGCGAACCTCCGGCTCTCCGCGCTGCCAGCAGATGAAGACCCAGCGCCCTTCGAAGAACGTCGGAAAATCGATGAGCCCCTGATCGAGCCCCCCCGGCGGAAAGCGCATGCCGCGCCCGAGGATCTCGCGCGACACGACCTCGTTCAGGTCGCGTATCAGCGTCTTGGCCGAGGCGGTGTAGCGTTCGTAGGCGGCGCGATCGGGGTTGGTTTCGGCGGCGAGCCGCTCCCCCCACATCACCTCGAGGATCTGGATCTGCCGGCGGATGTCGAAGAGCTCCCGCTTTTTTCCGTCGAGCTGATCGAAAACCGCGTTGAGGACCGGCAGCGAGGCATTTGCCTCCTCGACGGTAAAAGGCCTGCGGCCGGGCTGGTTTTTTGCCATGTGACGGCGGTACGGGTTCGGGTTTCGGGGGCGCGGGAGTATACCGAAGCGGTGAGACCGTTGCAATTCCCAGCTGGCCGGGGGGCACTTGAGCCGGTTTGCCACTGCATGGTCGATGCGGCATATTTGGTCGGGCCCGAGCGAGGAGGAGATCGAGAGCGAGCGGCAGATGGCGGTAACCGAAGATGACGTCCGCAAAGTGGCGGACCTGGCGCGGCTGCAACTCTCCGACCAAGAGAAAACCCTCCTCACAGAAGAGCTCAACAGAATCCTCTCCTACATGGAAAAGCTCGACGAACTGGACACCCGGAACGTCGAGCCCACCTCCCACGTTGTCCCGGTCAGCAACCCTTTTCGCCAGGACGAAGCGGAGGCATTTCCCGGCCGGGACGAAATCCTGGCTCTGGGGCCGGATGTCAAGGACGGCTATTTCAGAGTCCCGAAAATCATCGAGTAGTTACCGGCGGCGGCAGCGATGTCGCCGTTTCTTTTTTGGCTGTGACCGACCGATCGGTCGCCGGAAACTGCCGGGCGGTTAAGCATTCCCGAAAAGGCAAACGCAGTGACAGGTGAGTACGGGGGGCCGAAGTTCGTCATCGTCGCAGGGGGGGTGATGAGCGGGGTCGGCAAGGGCCTGACTACCGCTTCGATCGGGCGCATCCTTTCCGAGTACGGGTACCGCACGACCGCGGTGAAGATCGATCCCTACATCAACTACGACGCCGGCACCCTGCGTCCGACGGAGCACGGCGAGGTCTGGGTTACCGACGACGGCGGCGAAATCGATCAGGATCTCGGCAACTACGAGCGCTTCCTCGGGCTCGACCTGCCGCGTCAGAACAACCTCACTACCGGTCAGATCTACCACAGCGTGATCGAGCGCGAGCGGCGCGGCGACTATCTCGGGCAGACGGTGCAGCCGATCCCCCACGTAACCGATGAAATCCAGCGCCGCATACTCGATGCCGTCGAGGGGTACGACATCGGCCTGATCGAGATAGGGGGCACGGTCGGTGATGTCGAGAACGAGCCGTTCCTGTTCGCCGCGAAGGCGCTCGAGCGCGAAGTAGGGGAGGAGCACTTCGTGTTCGCCCTCATCACCTACCTGCCGGTTCCCCAGCACGTCGGGGAGATGAAGACCAAGCCGACGCAGCAGGCGGTCCGCATGCTCAGCGAGAACGGGATATTTCCCGACTTCATCATCTGCCGCGCCGAGACCGGACTCGACGACGTGCGCAAGAAAAAGATCCAGGTCGGCGCCAACGTCCCGGCGGAGCACATCATTTCCGCTCCCGACATGGCGACGATCTACGACATTCCGCTGCGGCTCGAGGAGGAGAATCTCGGTGAAAAGCTGCTGGCAAAGCTCCAGCTCGAGCCCCAGCGGAAACCGGACTGGTCGCATTGGCACCAGCTGCTGCGGCGCAGCAGGGAACCCAGCGAGACCGTCCCGGTGGCCATGGTGGGCAAGTACGTCGAGATCGGGGACTACCAGCTGACCGACTCGTACATATCGGTCAATCAGTCGCTGCTGCACGCCGGGGTCGGGCTCGACGCGCGCGTCGACATCACCTGGGTGGACGGCAGGAAGTTCGAAACCGGAGAGATGGACCTCGAAGAACTGGAGGAGTTCAGCGGCATCATCGTCCCGGGGGCTTTCGGAGAAGGGGGGGCGGAAGGAGTGATCGCCGCCATCCGCTACGCCCGCGAACAGGACGTGCCGTTCCTCGGGCTGTGTTACGGCCTCCAGTTGGCAGTGATCGAATACGCGCGCAACGTCGCCGGCCTCGAGGAGGCGACCTCTGCGGAGTTCGATGAGACCTCCCCCTGGCAGGTCGTCTGCGTCCAGGAGACGCAGAAGCAGGTGCTCGAGGAGAGCCGCTACGGCGCCAGCATGCGCCTGGGGGCGTACGCGGCGGTGCTCAGGAAAAACAGTCGTGTGCTTCAGCTCTACGAAGATTCGGGACGTCTGGGGGAGGACCGGGAGCGCATCGAGCAACTGCTGGCGACTCCGGATCAGGCCTTTCGCGTCGGACAGGTCATGCTTGACCGCGACAAGGTCGTGCTCGAACGCCACCGCCACCGCTACGAGGTTTCGCCCCGGTTCGTCGAGCTTCTCGAGGAGGAAGGCCTTGTTTTCTCAGGTCACCACCGCCGGGTGGACGGAACCCGGCTGATGGAGTTCATCGAGATCCCCGGGCACCGGCTTTTCGTCGCCACCCAGGCTCACCCGGAATTCAAGTCGCGCATGGACAACCCGGCCCCCCTGTTCTCCGGTTTCGTCGGCGCCGCCCTCGCCTGCCGGCAGGGGCGGCTGTCGAATGCGAAGGCAGCCGCTTCGTAAGGTGAACCCGCCAGGGAAGAGCGCCGCAGGAAGGGCTGCGGCGCTTTCCAGCAGGGTTCCCGCTCGACTCCGCCAGCTGCTCCGCTACCCGGCATTCCCGCTCTCCTTCGCCGCCTGGGGCTGCGCAGCTCCCGAGGGCGACTTTCCCGTTCCGAACCCTCCGGAGGCTGACCGCGAGACCTGGGGGGCCTCCCTGCAGTTGCGCGGGCAGGCAGGAGGAGCCTCGGTCCGGGCATCCTACCTGGAGGACTTCAGCGAGCGCCAGACCGCCGCGGTAAGGGACGGAGTCGAGATCGCCTTTTTCGATTCCATTGGCCTGCAGCCCATCTCGCGGCTGACCGCCAGGCGGCTCACCATCGACTACCGCACCTCCCGGCTTGCGGTGGCGGGTGACGTGATCCTCCGCGCCGCCGAATCCGAAGGCGGCGACAGCCTGAGCCTTCGCGCCGACACCCTGGAATGGGTCCAGGCGGCCGGGGAGCTGCAAGTACCCGGCGACGCCTCCCTGACCGCGGCATCGGGCCGGACCCTGGGAAGGGGCCTGGTTGCCAGGTCGGATCTGTCGCGCTGGTCTCTCAGCGACGTCGAAGGCAGGTGGGTGCACAGGCGGCCGTCGGGCGAGGAATTCGAGGTGGCGATGTCGGCGGCCAGGGAATCCGGTTCGAGGGGGAAGGAGGGTGTCGTCTCGGAGTACGAGAGTCCCCGGGTCCGGTTCGAAGGCCGCCGGCTGCAGGCCGGCAACGGGGCGTGGTGGGAGAACGGGGGGCGGCTGAGCCTGTCCGAGGAGGTCGTGGTGCGGGATTCCTTCCGCACCTTGCGCGCCGGGGCGGTCGACATCGAGCTCGACAGCCGCAACATCATCGCCCGCGAAGCGGTCGTCGTCGAGCAGGACTCCACCCGGCTGACCGCCGCCGAGCTCGTTGACTTCGACGCCGGGCGCCGCTGGGAGGCGGCCGGTCAGCCTCTGAAGCTGCTGGATGGGGGGCGCAGCCTGTCGGCCTCGCATCTCGTTCACCGCCGCGAAGGAGACAGTTTCATTGCGACAGGCAAGCCGCACTTTTCCACGGGGGATGACACCCTTTACGCCGACAGTCTCGACTTCCAGCGCGCCGGCGGGCACCTGACCGCGGCTGCATCGGTCCGGTTGTCGACGGGTTTCGGCGCCACGGTGACCGCCGCCGGGGCCGACCTCGATCTGTCCCGGGAGCTGATTCTCCTCAACGGCAGGCCCCGGTTCTCACAGTCGAGCGGTTCACTCGAAGTCGCTGCGGAGAGATTGTCCATCGACCTCGGGTCGCGCAGCCTTTCCGGTCAGGGGGAATTCCGTATCGACACCGACGGCGTGCGCCTGAATTCCAGACGCGGAACCTACGACGCCGGCACCGACACCGCCGTGCTCGGGGGACAGGTCAGGATCGAGGTACATGGACAAAGGAACCCGGCGAAGATGGCCGCGGATTCCGTGCGCGTCGCCATCGGCGACATCGGCGTCGATGCTGTCGAGGTTCCCGCGCCGCTGACAGGGTCGATAACGGCGGACGGCGAGACCGGCAGTTGGCTCCAGGCCGGAAGCGGCAGCCTGGAGCTGGAAAACGGCCGGCTGACGCGGGTGCGACTCGCCGGGGAGGCCGAGGTCACCCACGTCGATGCGGGGTCTGGCGGCGCCAGCCGTTTTGGCTCCGACAGCATGGTTCTCGACTTCGACTCCACTGCGGTCCTGAGGCAGGTGTCGGCGCGGGGAAACGCCCTGGTCAGGACGCGTCTGGGGGACCGGGACGAGAAGGGCCCCGCCGGGGGGAACGGGGGCAATGGTGCAGGTGCCGCAGGAGAAGGGAACGGCCTGGTGAACGAGGTCAGCGGCGAGCAGTTGGAGATATTCCTCGACGACACCGGAGGGGTAACGGAAGTCAGGATCAGCGGCGGTGTCGACGGCCGCTACGCCCCCTCCGAGGAGGAGGAGTAAGCGGTGCCCCTGCGCATCGATCACCTGGTCAAACAGTACGGTCGCCGACGGGTGGTGGACGGCGTGAGCCTCCTCGTCGAAACAGGTGAGATCGTCGGCCTCCTCGGACCCAACGGCGCCGGCAAGACCACCACATTCTACAGTATCGTCGGTTTCGTACACCCCGACGGAGGCTCGATCAGCCTCGACGGCGACGACATCACCGACCTGCCGATGTACCGGCGGGCCCGGAGGGGCATCGGCTTCCTGCCCCAGGAAACCTCGATTTTCCGAGGCCTGACCGTCGCCGAAAACATCACCGCGGTGATGCAGGCGCGGGGGGGATCGGCCGCTGCCAACAAGGACCGCCTCGGGGAGCTTCTGGAGGAGCTCCATCTCACCGCAAGAGCACATCAGCTCGCCGACACCCTGTCGGGAGGGGAAACGCGCAGGGTGGAGATCGCCCGGGCGTTGGCCACCGAACCGCGTTACATCCTGCTCGACGAGCCGTTCACCGGCATCGACCCGCGCACCGTCGAGGACATCCAGGCGATCATTGCCGGACTGCGGGACAAGGGGCTGAGCATCCTGATCACCGATCACAACGTGCGCGAGACGCTGCGCATCACGAACCGGGCCTACATCATGGTCGACGGGCGCATTCTCGCCTCCGGTTCGGCTCGCGAGCTGACCTCCCACGAACAGGTTCGCCGCCGTTACCTGGGGGAACGCTTCGAGATGGACTGGCGGGCGGAAGAGTAACCGGTTACTATAAAGCAAATGCCGTGCCTTTTGGTTTGACACTGCCGAAAAGCCCGGAACAAAAGCGGGGCGATATGCTCCTAACCTACTCCAGGACTTTCAGTTACCTCGTATTTCCACCCCTGGCGACCGCACCGGGAAATGCTGCGTTTTTCGCAAAACCTGAGCCTCCAGCAACGGATGGCTCCCCAACTGATCCAGTCGCTGCAGCTGTTGCAGATGTCGACCATCGAGCTCGAGCTCGAGATTCAGCAACAGTTGGAGATCAACCCACTGCTCGAAGAGACCCTGGACATCGAGGAGGAGACGGATGAGGGGGACGGTGCCGAAGAGGGCCTGAAAGAGGAAGCGGAGCTGCCCGGAGACTCCGAAGAAGTAAACTTCGACGCTCTCCTCGAAGATTCCTTCGAGCGCAATTCCTACAACAACGAAATCAGCGAGTACGACCCCGACTGGGAGCAGGACCGGGAGCCGCGCGAGAACCGCATCACGACGGTTCCGCCGCTGCTCGATCAGCTGCTCGATCAGCTGACGGTCAGCGAGCTGGAAGGCGGGGATGTCGATATCGCCGAGTTCATCATCGGCAACATCGACGACCGCGGCTACCTCACCTGCACCACCTCCGATATCGCCGAGGCGATTCAGGTACCGGAAATCGAGGTCGAGCGCGTCCTCGAGGTGATTCAGGGTTTCGAGCCGCCGGGAATCGGCGCGCGGGACCTGCGCGAGTGCCTGCTGATTCAGCTCCGGCAGCGCCGCGATGAAGAGGGGGCCGAGGTGGCTCTGCAGATGGTCCGGGAGCACATGGAGGACCTCAGCAAGCGCCGTTTTTCCCGCATCACAAAAGCCCTCGACATATCCAGCGACGGCCTGAAAACGGCGATGGAGCTCGTCGAAAAACTCCACCCCGCCCCGGGGATCCTGACGGGCGCGAACGACTTTTCCGGGCTGTTGACTCTCGACACCGAGGACCCCTTCGTAACGCCCGACCTGATCGTCGAGAAGTCCGGCGGGGACTGGGTCGTAAGTCTCACCGACGGCAACTTTCCCTCACTGCGGATCAACAGCTCGTACGTCGGCCTGCTCGGAGACGGCAGGAGCCAGGGCAAGGACGAGCTCCACACCTACGTGTCGCGAAAGCTGAACGACGCCCGCTGGCTGATAAACGCCATCAACCAGAGACGCGCGACCATGCTCAAGGTCGCCGAATACATCGTGCGCGCCCAGCTGCCGTTTTTCGAAAGCGGGCCGGCCCATCTCAAGCCGATGGTGCTGCAGGAGGCGGCCGACGCCGTGGACATGCACGTGTCGACCATCAGCCGGGTCAGCAACGGCAAGTACATGCAGACCCCCCACGGCGTGTTCGAGCTCAAGTATTTCTTCGACGGCAGGGTCCACCGCGAAGACGGCGAGGACGTGTCGGCGCGCAGTGTCAAGGAAAAGATCGCGTCCCTGATCGACGAAGAGGACAAGGCCGAGCCGTTGAGCGACCAGGAAATCGCCGACAAGCTCGCCGGCGAGGGTCTGCGGATCGCCCGCCGGACCGTGGCCAAGTATCGCGACCAGCTCGGCATCAACTCCCAGCGTTACCGCAAGAAGGCTTTCTGAAGGAGGGAACTCCGGGGAATCGCGGAAGCCGGGGGCTACTCCGCCAGGGCGACGCGCAGCCGCCGGGCTCGTTCCCCGATCGGCCGGCTCGGCCTCGGCACCGGTTCCTCCGCCGGCTCGATCTTCCACACGAACACCGCCGGCCCCTCGGCGGTGAAGTGCAAGGGCAGCTTGTCGTCGAAGTCGGCCTCGTCGGCAAGGGTGTAGACCTGCGTCAACCCGGCGCCGCGCGCGATCGCCTCGTAATCGACCGTTCCCGCCCCGGGCACCGGCTGATTCCCGGTCACTTCGTAGGTTCCGTTCTCCGTTATCACGAGGGTGTAGTTCGGAGCCGGCCGCTGCGACAGGGTCACCAGGGTTCCGAGGCACATCAGGGTGCTGCCGTCGCCGTTGAGGGTGATAACGCGGCGCCCGGGCTGGGCGATGGCCAGTCCGTAGGCAAAGTCCGCAGCGTGCCCCATGGCGCTGTCCACGGAGGCGAAATCGAGCGGGCCGTCGGAGATACCCGCCCAGGGCGAGGCCACCGACATGGTGGTAACGACCACGTCACCCGGACCGCGGCGGGCAGCCAGCTTTCGCAGGCATTCGTACTTGTCGAGCATTGGCCGCAGCGTTTACCCCGTGTCCACGCCGAGAAGGACGGCGGC
>JAPOZF010000229.1 GCA_026706165.1 Gemmatimonadota bacterium | reverse complement strand
GCGTATCCACTCCTGGAGCTTGGCCAGCTCGACCTGGAGCTTGGCCAGCTCCTTCTCGTAGTACTCGCGGCCCAGCCTCTTCTTCTTCCCGGAGGAATTGGAGGAGGAATTCCCGCTCCTCGCCTTCGACATTGCTGTGCTCCCTGTCGTTTTTCGCGGCCCGGAAATTTGGCGCTATCCGGGCGCCTCATCAAGCAAAGGCAGGGCGACTTGCCCCGGTACCTGGCATGCCATTAGTTGGTTCGCAGGCGCCGCACCGAAGCCCCGGACAGCTCCCGATCCCCCCTTTCGCCCGATGACCGATTCCGATACAGCCGGCGCCCCCGCTTCCGCCCGGACTGCCGCCCTGCCCGGCCTGGAACTGGAGGGCCCGACCCTCTACCTGCTCGACGGCATGGCGCTGGCCTACCGCGGTTACTTCGCCATGACCAACGCCCCGCCGACGACCGCGGCGGGGGTCAACACCGCGGCGCCGTTCGTGTTCACCTCGACGCTGCTGGAAATCCTCGACAAGTACCACCCGACCCACATCGCCGTCGTCTTCGACGCCCCCGGCCCGACCCACCGCCACGAGGAGTACGCCGAATACAAGGCGCAGCGCGAGGCCATGCCGGACGATCTCGGACAGGCGATGCCGTTCGTTTTCCGGATCTGCGAGGGCTTCCGCATTCCCGTGATCAGCGAGCCGGGGTGGGAGGCCGACGACGTCATCGGGACCCTGGCAAAGCGCGCCGAAGCGGCCGGGGCCACGACCTACATGGTGACCCCGGACAAGGACTTCGCCCAGCTGGTCTCGGAGCGCACCTACCTGTACCGGCCCGGGCGTTCCGGCAGCGGCACGGAAATCCTCGGGGACGCCGAGGTGCGGGAGAAATGGCAGGTCGAGTCGGCCGACCAGGTGCGGGACATCCTCGGACTGATGGGGGACGCGATCGACAACGTTCCCGGCGTCCCGGGGATCGGCCAGAAAACAGCTGCCAAGCTCGTCCAGGAGTTCGGCTCGGTCGAGAACCTCCTCGGGAGGCTGGATGAGGTCAGAGGGAAGCGCCGCGCCGTGCTGGAGGAGCACCGCGAGCAGGCCCTGCTCTCGAAGAAGCTCGTCACCATCGTCAGGGACGTTCCGGTGGACGGGTCGCTGGCCGACTTCGAGCGCAAGCCGATCGACGCGGAGGTTCTCAAGGGGATCTTCGTCGAGCTCGAGTTCAACATGTTCGGCAAACGCCTGTTCGGCGACGGCTTCCACGCGGCGCCGCGGCAGGTGCGGACCGCTTCCCCGGCACCGGGCGACGGAGTCCAGCTGGGAGTCGATGAGGCGGGGGAGCTCAAGACCATCGCCGACGTCGAGCACGACTACCGCCCGGTGTCCGGCCCGGAGGAGCGCGCCGAGCTGATCTCCGCACTTCTCGACAGCTCGAGGATCAGCATCGATCTCGAGACCACCGGCCTCGACGCCAAGTCCTGCGACATCGCCGGAATCGCCTTTGCCCTCGAGCCCCGGTCCGGGTTCTACGTGCCCCTTCCCGCAGCTCGCGAGGAAGCTTCCGCGACATTGGAGGAATTCCGCCCGGTCCTCGAAAGCAGCGGGGTCGCCAAGGTCGGCCACAACCTGAAGTTCGACGTCGTCACCCTCCTCTGGCACGGCATCGAGGTGCGGGGGAAACTGTTCGACACCATGGTCGCCGCCTTCCTTGCGGTTCCCGACATGAGACGGAGCCTAGACTACCTGTCGCAGGCCCTGCTCGGCTACCGCCCGATTCCGATTTCCGAGCTGATCGGGGAAAAAGGCAGCGAGCAGCGCAGCATCCGCGACGTGCCGCTCGAGGAGCTCGTCGAGTACGCCGTCGAGGACGCCGACGTCGCCCTGCAGCTCGCCGGCCTGCTCGAGGGTCTGCTGGAGGAGAAGGACCAGACCGCGGTATACGACTTGGTGGAGGCGCCGCTGATCCCGGTGCTCGCCCACATGGAGACCGCCGGCATCCGCGTCGACGCCGGATCCCTGGACCAGCTGTCCGGGGAGATGGAGGCGGACATCGAGGCGGCGGCGCGGCGCATCGAGGAGCTCGCCGGAGAGCCGTTCAACCTCAATTCCCCCAGCCAGCTCGGAAACATCCTGTTCGACAAGCTCAAGCTCGATCCCCACGCGCGCCGCACCCAGAAGTCCAAGCAGTACAAGACCGACGAACTGGTGCTTACGCGGCTTTCGCACGAGCACGAGATCGCGCGCCAGATTCTCGACTACCGGCTGTGCACGAAGCTGAAGTCGACCTACCTCGACATGCTTCCCGGGGCGGTGTTCGACCGCACCGGGCGCATCCACACCTACTACGAACAGGAGATCGCAGCGCCCGGCCGCATGCAGTCGAGCGGTCCGAACCTCCAGAACATCCCGATACGCACCGAAAGGGGAAGGGAGATCCGCAGGGCCTTCGTCCCCAGCCCCGGCGGCTACACCCTGCTGTCGGCCGACTACTCGCAGATCGAGCTGCGGGTCATCGCCGAGATCAGCGGGGACGAGCGCATGAACAGGGCCTTCGCCACCGGGGAGGACATCCACACGGTGACGGCCAGCCGCGTCTACGGGGTCCCTGCGGAGATGGTGACCGCCGACATGCGGCGCAAGTCGAAGACCGTCAACTTCGGCATCATCTACGGGATTTCCGCCTTCGGCCTGTCCGAGCGCCTGGGATTGCCGCGCAAGCTGGCGGGGGAAATGATCGCGCAGTACTTCGAGGAATACCCCGGGGTACGAAGCTACATGGACGAGACCGTCGAATTCGCCCGCGAAAACGGTTTCGTCGAGACGATGATGGGACGGCGCCGCTACCTGAGGGACATCAACTCCCGCAGCGTCGCGGCGCGCAAGGCCGCCGAGCGCAACGCCATCAACTCGCCGATTCAGGGATCGGCCGCCGACATGATCAAGGTCGCCATGGCGAGGATCCACCGCGAGCAGCAGGAGCGCGGCTGGAAGACGAGGATGCTGCTGCAGGTCCACGACGAGCTGGTCTTCGACCTCTTCCTCGAGGAGGAGGCGGAGGTCCGGACCGTCGTCGAGGAGGCGATGAAAACGGCGATCCCGATGAAGGTGCCCGTCGTCGTCGAGATGGGGACCGGTCCCACCTGGCTCGACGCTCATTGAGCGAAACCAGACCGAGCCATTCGGGAACACCCGTCGAGAACCTGACTGGAATCGGCGGGGTGTCGGCCGCCTGGCTGCACGCCGCCGGTATTCACACCCGCTCCGACCTGGAACGCCGGGGAGCGGCGCGCGCTTTTCTCGAAGTCAGTAAGGCGGACTTCAGACCGACCCGCAATCTGCTGTGGGCGCTGCAGGGGGCCATCATGGACCTGGACCGGCGCCTCGTTCCGGACGCCGTCAAGGAACAGATCGACGGAGAGGTCAACACCCTGACAGACCAGCAAGGAGCCGCACGATGATCATCGATACCCACACCCACTTCTACGACCCTTCCCGCCCCCAGGGAGTGCCCTGGCCGGGAGCCGATGACGCTCTCCTCTACCGCACCGTGCTGCCGGAACACCACCGCGAGCTCGCCGTTCCCGAGGGGGTGACCGGAACCGTCGTCGTCGAGGCCAGCGCCTGGCTCGAGGACAACCAGTGGGTGCTCGACCTCGCCGCCGCCGATCCCTGGATCGTCGGCCTGGTCGGGCACGTCGACCCCGACCGGGCCGGGTTCGCCGCCGGCATCGAGCGCTTCGCCGGCAACCCCCTGTTCCGGGGGATCAGGGTCGCCGGCGGCTCGTTCGCGGAGATCGATTCCGGCAGCTTCATGGCCGACATGGAGCTGCTGGCGGCACGCGACCTCGAGCTCGACGTGCTTATGAACACCGACAACTTCGAGGGTCTCTGCTCCCTTGCGGAACGGATACCCGACCTGCGCATCGTCCTCAACCACCTCCTCAGCGTGCCGATCGACGGCAACGCCCCCGACCCGCGCTGGGCCGACTGCATGCACCGTGCCCGGGCGCTGCCTCAACTGTACATGAAGGTCTCCGGGCTGGTGGAGCTGGCCGCGGTCAAGCCGGCGCCAACCGACCTCGCCTACTACGAGCCGACCCTCGACCTGGTCTGGGAGACTTTCGGAGAAGACCGTCTGATATACGGCAGCAACTGGCCCGTATCCGACATCGGGGGGGACTACGGAACGGTGATCGGCCTCGTGCGCAGCTATTTCGAGAGCAAGGGGAAAGCGGCCGCCGCCAAGTACTGGTCGGAGAACGCCAGGGCGGCCTACAAGTGGGTCGACAGGTCCGCCGGACTGTAGCGTCCCCTCGAAAAGCCCATCCGTGCTCCGGGCAACTTCAGCAACGGGCTGTTTGTTGACCGATCCGGGGATTTCCCTTTGGTTTGCCGGCCTGCACCCTGAGACCGGGAGTCCATGATCAACCATATCACAAGGGAGGGAGATATGGAATCGCCTCGCGCCGTTCAGGCGTACCGCGGCCCCCGGAGTTCCCGGTGGTTGCAAAGCCGGGGGTTCCTCGTTTTTGCGGCCCTGGCCCTGCTTCTGGCCCTGCCGGGGGTGGCCGGCGCAGACGAGCTCGACTCCGGCGACACCGCGTGGATGCTGACGTCGACGGTGCTGGTCCTGTTCATGACCATTCCGGGGCTGTCGCTGTTCTACGGCGGGCTGGTGCGCACCAAGAACGTGCTGTCCGTCCTGATGCAGTGCTTCGCCATCACCGGCCTGATGTCGATCGTCTGGGTCCTGTGGGGCTACAGCATCGCCTTCGACACCACCGGCATGGAAGCGGGGGTGATCAACTTCTCCTCGTTCGCCGGCGGCCTGTCCAAGGCATTCCTGTCCGGCGTCGGCGCGGACTCGATGTCCGGAACGATACCGGAGACGGTTTTCGTCACCTTTCAGATGACCTTCGCCATCATAACCCCGGCCCTGATCGTCGGCGCCTTCGCCGAGCGCATGAAGTTCACCGCGACGCTGCTGTTCATGGCGATCTGGTCGACGGTCGTGTACGCCCCGGTCTGCCACATGGCCTGGAGCGGCGACGGTTCCTTCTTCGGCGACCGCGGGGTGCTCGACTTCGCTGGCGGCACCGTCGTTCACATCAACGCCGGTGTAGCGGCCCTCGTCGCCGCCCTCGTCGTCGGCAAGCGCCAGGGATACCCCGACAAGGTGATACCGCCGCACAGCACGGTGCTGACCGTCGTCGGCGCCTCGATGCTGTGGGTCGGCTGGTTCGGCTTCAACGCCGGAAGCGCGGTCGCCGCAGACGGCGCCGCGGGCATGGCGATGCTGGTGACCCAGGTTGCCACCGCTTCGGCCGCCCTCGGCTGGATGATCGCCGAGTGGATCAAACACGGCAAAGCCAGCGTGCTGGGCATGGCCACGGGAGCGGTCGCCGGGCTGGTGGCGATCACCCCTGCCTCGGGCAGCGTCGGCCCCATGGGAGCCATCGCAATCGGGCTGGCTTCCGGACTCATCTGCTTCTGGGCCGCCACGAGTCTCAAGCAGTCGCTCGGCTACGACGATTCGCTCGACGCTTTCGGCGTGCACGCGGTCGGCGGTATCGTCGGTGCCCTGCTTACCGGTATCTTCGCCGCCGAGAGCCTCGGAGGCATGGGGCTCGCAAAGGATTCGGTGGGAAGTCAACTCGGCGCTCAGATCCTCGGCGTCGTGTTCACCATCGTCTACTGCGCGGTGCTGTCTTTCATCATCCTCAAGATCGTGGACGCCGTCGTGGGATTGCGCGTCTCCGACGAGGACGAGGATCGCGGACTCGATATCTCGCTGCACAACGAGCAGGGATATTACCCGGACTGATCTCCGCGGGGAGCGCTGGCGTTGACGGGTCTCCCCCGGGTGTCACCCACGGATAGCACCAACAGGAAGCTCACTCGCAAGTTGACGAGCGACGCAGGAAGGAAGGCAACAGATGAAGCTGTTGAAATGCATCGTCCGGCCGAACGCCCTGGACAAGGTCAAGGAAGCCCTGAGCTCCCTCGGCGTCGTCGGCATGACCGTCAGTGAAGTAAAGGGCTTCGGACGGCAGAAAGGTCACCAGGAAGTCTACCGCGGCGCCGAATACCACATCGACTTCACGCCCAAGCTCGAGATCGAGGTGGTCGTCGGCGACGGCACCGCCTCGCAGGCGATCGATGCCGTCAAGGAGGCGGCGAATACCGGCAACATCGGCGACGGCAAGATTTTCGTCATGTCGGTCGACGAGGTTGTGAGAATTCGCACCGGCGAGACCGGCGAATCCGCCATATAGCAGAAGCGGCCCGCGATAAAGCGAGAGCGGCTGCATCTTTGATGCGGCCGCTCTTTTTTTGGCCCTCCCGGAGGGTCTCGTGGAACGCCAACAGCCTTCTCCCGGGCTATCCAGGGGCCCGGGCAGGAGTTATATTCAGCCTCTTCCAGCCCTCGACATGTCCGACAGCGTTCGCCACAACTGCGGTTTCTGCGTCGCCCACACCCTTCACGACGCCTACTCCTTCATACGCTCCCTCCAGCACCGGGGCCGGGAGGCGGCGGGCATCGCGGCAGTCGGAGAATCCAGCATCGATGTAATCAAGTGGGAAGGGCCGGTCGACCGGTTCGACGTCACCGACCTGCACAAGATCTTCCCCAGCCCGCGCTATCACACCTACATGGCCCACATCCGCTACGCCACCAGCGGGCGCAAGGACGAGATCCTCAAGGACGCACATCCCCACACTCTCGGCGGCTACGCCGAAGACCGCGGGACCCACCTGTTGATACGGGGATGCGAGATCGTCGCCGTGCACAACGGTCAGGTCGAAGAGGGCTATTTCTCGGAAGTCGACCTGTCGGCGATGAGTTCCCGGTGCGACACGGAAGCCCTGCTCTACCTCTACCGCCGCGACGGCGAGCACAACCTCCTCAAGGACGTCCCCGGGGCCTACACCATGGCGCTCGCCGACTGGCGCAAGCGGGACGTGCTCGTCATGAGGGATCGAACCGGCATAAAGCCCGGGGTTCTGGGATGGAAGGACGGCAAGTACGGCGTGGCATCCGAGGACATCGCCTTCCGCAAGAACGGCGGCGAATACATAGAAGACCTCGAACCGGGCTCGATCTACTACCTGACACCGGAAGGGGACTACAGCAAGGAAACCCTCGTCGAATCGAGTCCGTCCTACTGTTTCTTCGAGTGGAACTACATCGTAAACGTCGACTCGATCATCAACCACGTCGGCGCCCGCAAGATCCGCGAGTCCCTCGGGGAGATGCTGGCCGGGGAGTTCCGCCCCGGGGATGCCGACATCGTCACCTTCCTGCCCAGATGTCCCGAGGTCGCCGGGCGCAGCTACGCCAAGAAGGCGGGACTGCCGTTCATGCACGTTTTTTACAAGATGCGGGGGGAGCGCTCTTTTCAGGGGTCGACCGCAGACGACCGCAGGAAATCGATCGACGACAACCTTCACCTGCTCCCCGGCCTCAAACCGCAGCTGCAGGGGAAGACGGTCGTCATGATCGACGACAGCATCATCCGCGGCAACAACTCGATTCGCGCCCGACAGCTGCTCTATGAAGACCTGGAAGTAAAGAAGGCGTACCTGGCCAGCTACACCCCGCCAATCGGCATTACAGGAGAGGACGATGTCCGCCGCGGTTGCATGTTCGGAGTGGACATGCCGCCCGACCCGCCCGAGGGAGAGGAGTTCATCGCCAGGGGGCGAACCCCCGAGCAGATCAGCGCGAAGATGGGGATGCCGGTGGTCTACCTCTCACCGCAAAGCATGCTGGCGGCCTTCCGTCAGGCCGGTATCCCGGAGACGAACCTGTGCACCTTCTGCATCGGGGGGTGTCACCCGTTCGCCAGGTTCGCCGCGCAAGCCGAGACGAGCGACGGTCAGCTCGGCCTGCTTTAGCCGAGGTTCCGCGGCCCTGTTTCCTTTTTACAAGTGCGCCTTGATCTCGCCGTGTTCCGGGAAGCGGTTCTCGGCGAGCTTCGAGAATACGAGCACACCGTCGACCGTCACCTCGAAACGGCCGCCGTCCGAGGGCAGGATCGCCACCTGAGACAGGTTCATCTTCCCTTCCTCGAGGATATCTTCCGCCAAACTGACGGCTGATTTGAGATACCCTCAGGAAGTGCAGTACTGAATCGATACTTCCCTGGCCACGATTTCCTCCTTCGCGATTCGCGAGCTGCTCAACTGCGGATATGGCGGTTTGAACCTAATCAGCCTCTTCCACCTGTGCCAACCGGCCTGGATTCGCATTCGAACGAGCTCAACAGCGCCCGCACCGCCTCTCCCATCGAGGCGATGTCGTACCCTCCTTCCTGGACGAACAACACCGGCCGGCCGAAATCGGCGAGGATCTTTCCGACCGCGGCGAACCCGTCGAGGGTGAGCTCGAAGTCCCCCAGCGGGTCGACCGCAGAGGTGTCCACCCCCAGCGAGACGACAATCCGGGAGGGGGAGAACCCGCCCAGGTACTCGAGGGCGCGCCGCAGCTCGTCGCAGTAGCGCCCGTCGCCCGTACCGGCGGGCAGGGGGAAATTGCGGTTCCAGCCTTCCCCGGGGCCGGCTCCGGTTTCCCCGGGATAGCCCCAGAAGAACGGATAGGCCCGGTGAGGGTCGGCGTGAAGGGAGGCGGTCGCGACCCCCTCCGATTCGTAGAAGATCTCCTGGGTGCCGTTGCCGTGGTGGTAGTCGATGTCGAGAATGGCCAGTGGTTCGCCCGAGTCCCCGGCCAGCAGCGAGGCCGCCGCGGCGGCGTTGTTCAAATAGCAGTAGCCCCCGTACACGGACCGCGAGGCGTGGTGCCCCGGGGGGCGGCAGAGGGCGTAAGCGGTTCGCTTGCCGCCGAGGAGAAGGCGCGCGGCGGTGACTGCGCAGCCGGCGGAGGTGAAGGCGGCGTCGCGCGTTCCCGCGGTTATCGGCGTCTGGGCGTCGAAGCAGTAGTAACCGGGCTGGGCGAGGAGGTCATCGGGCCGGGTCGCATTGCGCAGGGCAAAGGAATCGGGAATGACCGCCGACGCCGGTTTTCCCGCCTCAAGCCACCGGGGGTAGATCGCCTCGAGAAAATGGAGGTAGCCGGGATCGTGGATTCCTGCCAGCAACCCGGGGTCGAACTCCTCCGGTTCCGCGAAGCGGAAGCCGGGATCTGCCGCCAGGGCGCCGCGAATGGCCTCGGCGCGGCCGGGAGCCTCGGAATAGGGATACATCCCGTCAGCGGCGAATTCGCGAGGCGGGTCGTGGCTGCGGTGCCCGTCGCTGTAGATGACGTCCAAGTTCGGAGGGCCTTACCGGGCAATCCCGAAACCGCCGCTGCAAGCGGCTGGCCGGTATTGTCCGAGGGAATGATGCGTTACAAGCCGGGTCACGGCCGGCGCAAGCGGTCCGGTTTGATTGGGGTATTCCGTGCGTCCTGGAGATGCCCTTGCGCCGCCCCTTCCCGTCGCCGCAGACGCCAATCTGAAAGGGCGGGCAGTCCACCCGGTTTGAACAGCCGGAGGGAATCCGGGAAGGTGCGCCGAGGTACCGCCTTTTCGGCGAACGACCGAAGGCGGATCAGCAGGTGGCGCCGCGGACGTCGCCGCCGAAAACAGCCATTCTGTCCTCGGTCGTGGTCTCGGCGGTACCCCGAGGCCTGAAATGCAGCTGCAACGCCCTTCGCCGTTGACCGGACCGGTTCCGGGGACTGCCGTGGTGGGTCATGCCGTGCCAGAAGAGAACGCCGCCCGGTTTCAGGGGCACGGCGACGTCGCGCTCCACGGCGATTTCGGAATCGCATATCTGCCAGTCGCGGCGCCGGAAGTGGTTCAGCGGGCCCTCGCGGTGCGATCCGGGAATGACGTGCAGAGCGCCGTTGGCGATGGTCGCCTCGTCGAGTGCGATCCATACCCCGACGACCGGTGTTCCCAGGGGAAGGTTGAAGTAGGCACAGTCCTGATGCCACGGCTTTTCCCGCCCGATTCTCGGCGGCTTCAGCA
>JAPOZF010000180.1:9266-9965 GCA_026706165.1 Gemmatimonadota bacterium | reverse complement strand
GACCTGCGCGCCGAAGCCCGCTGGCACGACGGCAACCCGGTCACCGCCGACGACGTCGTCTACTCCCTGCGGCTTCTCCAGGCCAAGGGGCACCCCGGGTGGCGCGCCTATTACGAGAACATCGAGAGCGCCGAAGTGGTCGGCCCGCGCCGGGTGAAGTTCGGCTTCGGCGGCGACATCAACCGGGAGCTGCCGCTGATCGCCGGGCAGTTCCCGGTGTTTCCGAAGCAGTACTGGGAGGGGCGCGACTTCGAGGAGACGACCCTCGAGCCGCCCCCGGGCAGCGGGCCCTACCGGATCGCCGCGGTCGAGGCCGGGCGCTTCATCACCTACGAGCGGGTCGACGACTACTGGGGCCGAGACCTTCCGGTCAACAAGGGGCGCTACAACTTCGACCGGGTGCACTTCGACTTCTACCGCGACCAGACGGTGGCCATCGAGGCGCTGAAGGCGGGGGAGTTCGACTACCGCATGGAGAACACCTCCAAGGACTGGGCGACGGCGTACGACGTCGACGCGGTCCGCGAGGGCCGGCTGATCATGGAGCTGATCCCCCACCAGAGGCCGACCGGCATGCAGGGCTTCTGGTTCAACACCCGGCGCGCGAAGTTCTCCGACCCCCGGGTGCGCGAAGCCCTGGGGTACGCCTTCGATTTCGAGTGGACCAACGCCAACCTGTTCTACGGCCAGTACCCCCGC
>JAPOZF010000180.1:0-9256 GCA_026706165.1 Gemmatimonadota bacterium | reverse complement strand
CAGGAGGCTATAGGCATTACCACCGTACGTGGCGTCGGCAAAGTCTTGGATTTCAGAGCTCGCCTCGTCGGGATCGCCGTCGGGACGCGAGCTGGAGATCCTCGAGGAGTACCGGGGCAGAGTCCCCGACGAGGTGTTCGGCGAAGCCTACGACCCGCCGGCCACCGACGGCTCCGGGCAGATCCGCGGCAACCTGCGCACCGCGGCGCGGCTTCTGAAGGAGGCCGGCTGGAGCGTGGTGGACGGCAGCCTGACGCACGCGGAGACCGGGGAGGCGATGGAGATCGAGTTCCTGTTGAACAGGCCGAGCTGGGAGCGGATCGTCGCCCCGGTGATCGGCAACCTCGAGCGCCTCGGGATCGCGGCGCGGATCCGCACCGTCGACGACGCCCAGTACCAGAACCGGGCCCGGGAGTTCGACTTCGACGTCGTCACGAGGGTGCGGGCCCAGAGCCTGAGCCCGGGCAACGAGCAGCGCAACTTCTGGACCAGCGACGCGGCCGCCAAACCCGGCAGCAACAACTTCGCCGGCATCGCCGACCCGGTGGTCGACGAGCTGGTCGACCGGCTGATCGCCGCCCCGGACCGGGCCGGGCTGGTCGCCCTGACCCGGGCCCTCGACCGGGTGCTGCTGTGGGGGCACTACGTCATTCCCCACTGGCACATCAACGCCTTCCGCACCCTGCGCTGGGACAGGTTCGGGCGGCCCGGAAAGACCGCCCCGTACACGGGAGACCTGTTCGTTCTGCCGCTGACCTGGTGGTACGACGCGGAGAAAGCGGCGCGGCTGCAGAAGACCGAGTAGTGTCCCGTCACCGCATGCAGGTTGCCGGGAATCCGCCGCCGGGGCGCCGGGGATCCGGGCGCCTGACGGGACGGGCAATCCAATGACCGCCTACATCCTGCGGCGTCTGCTGCTCATGGTGCCGACCCTGTTCGGCATCATGCTCGTCAACTTCCTCGTCATCCAGGCCGCCCCCGGCGGCCCCGTGGAGCAGGCGATCGCCCTCATCCAGGGGCACGCCCCGGACGCCACGGCGCGGGTGAGCGGCGCCGGCCAGGGGGAGGCGCTCGACGCCATCTCCGCGCGGGAGGGGGCAGGCAAATACCGCGGCGCCCAGGGCCTCGACCCCGAGCTGATCGCCGAGCTCGAACGGATGTACGGCTTCGACAAGCCGGCCCACGAGCGCTTCCGGCAGATGGTCGTGCAGTACGTCTCGTTCGACTTCGGCGAGAGCTTCTACCGCGACCGGCGCGTCGTCGACCTCGTGCGGGAGAAGATGCCGGTGTCGATCTCGCTGGGGCTGTGGACGACGCTGCTCGTCTACTGCATCTCGATCCCCCTCGGGATCGCCAAGGCGGTCAGGGACGGGACGCGGTTCGACGTCTGGACCTCGGGGGTGGTGATAGTCGGTTACGCCATCCCGAGCTTTCTGTTCGCCATCCTGCTGATCGTGCTGTTCGCCGGCGGCCACTACCTCGACTGGTTCCCGCTGCGCGGGCTGGTCTCCTCCAACTGGGAGGAGCTCGGCTTCTTCTCCAGGATCGCCGACTACTTCTGGCACCTGGCGCTGCCGGTCTGCGCCATGGTGATCGGCGGCTTCGCCGGTCTGACCCTGCTGACCAAGAACTCCTTCCTCGACGAGATCAACAAGCAGTACGTGGTCACCGCCCGCGCCAAGGGGCTGAGCGAGCGCCGCGTCCTCTACGGCCACGTCTTCCGCAACGCCATGCTCATCGTCATCGCCGGTTTCCCGAGCGCCTTCGTCGACATCTTCTTCACCGGGGCGCTGCTGACCGAGATCATCTTCTCCCTCGACGGTCTCGGGCTGCTCGGCTACGAGGCGGCGATCGGCCGCGACTACCCGGTGATGTTCGCCACCCTCTACTTCTTCACCCTCCTCGGACTGGTGATGCAGCTGGTGGGGGACCTGACCTACACCCTCGTCGACCGCCGCATCGACTTCGAGAGCAGGGAATCGTGAGCCCCGGAGCCATGGCATCGCCGCCGCCGGCCGCCGAGGCCCGCTTCCTCGGGATGCAGCTGTCGCGGCTCAACCAGCGCCGGCTCGCGAACTTCCGCCGCAACCGCCGCGGCTTCTGGAGCAACCGGGTCTTCTGGTTCCTGTTCGCCCTCAGCCTGCCGGCCGAGTTCATCGCCAACGACCGCCCCCTCGTGGTGAGGTTCGACGGCTCCTTCTACTTCCCCGTCCTCGCCGCCTACCCCGAGACCGCCTTCGGCGGCGACTTCGAGACCGAGGCGGAATACCGCGACCCGTTCGTGTCCGGGCTGATCGAGGAGAAGGGCTGGATCCTGTGGCCCCTCATCCCGTTCAGCTACGACACCGTCAACTACGGCCTCGAGCAGCCGGCCCCCTCCCCTCCGGGCGGCGGCAACTTGCTCGGCACCGACGACCAGGCCCGCGACGTCGCCGCGCGGCTGATCTACGGGTACCGCATCTCGGTGCTGTTCGGCCTCCTGCTGACCCTCTTCAGCGCCGCCGCCGGCATCGCCGCCGGGGCCGTCCAGGGGTACTTCGGCGGCTGGGTCGACCTGATCTTCCAGCGCTTCATCGAGATCTGGCAGGGGCTTCCCCTGCTCTACCTGCTGATCATCCTGGCCAGCGTCGTCGAGCCGAACTTCTGGTGGCTGCTGGGGCTGCTCCTGCTGTTCCGCTGGATGGGGCTGGTCGGGGTCGTCCGCGCCGAGTTCCTGCGGGCCCGCAACTTCGACTTCGTCAAGGCCGCCCGCGCCCTGGGGCAGAGCGACCGGCGCATCATGTGGCGGCACGTGCTGCCGAACGCCATGGTCTCGACCCTGACGTTCCTGCCCTTCATCCTCACCGGCTCGGTCACCGTGCTGACCTCCCTCGACTTCCTCGGCTTCGGTCTGCCCCCCGGGTCGCCGTCGCTGGGAGAGCTCCTCAACCAGGGGAAACGCAACCTGCAGGCCCCTTGGCTCGGCTTCACCGCGTTCTTCTCGCTGGCGGTCATGCTGTCGCTGCTGGTCTTCATCGGCGAGGCGGTGCGCGACGCCTTCGATCCGCGCAAGACCTTCGCCGCGGCCGAGCCCGGCCAGCCGGGAGGTGAATCGTGAGCCTGCTGGCCATCGACCGGCTCGGCGTCGACTTCCACCTCGAAGGGGGGAGGGTGCAGGCCGTGCGGGACGCCAGCCTCTCCGTCGAAAAGGGGGAGACCGTCGCCCTCGTCGGGGAGTCGGGCTCCGGCAAGTCGGTGACCGCGCTGTCGGTGATGCAGCTGCTGCCCTACCCGCGGGCAAGCCACCCGCACGGCAGCATCCGCTTCGCCGGGGAAGAGCTGGTCGGGGCCCCGCCCGAGCGCCTGCTGGACCTGCGGGGAGGCCGCGCCGCGATGATCTTCCAGGAGCCGATGACGTCGCTGAACCCGCTGCATTCGGTCGAGCGCCAGATCAGCGAGAGTCTGATGCTGCACCGGGAAGTGAGCCGCCAGGAGGCCCGGGAGCGCACCCTGGAGCTGCTGCGCCTCGTCGGCCTGCCGGACGCAGAGCGCCTCGACGCCTGGCCGCACCAGCTTTCAGGGGGACAGCGCCAGCGGGTGATGATTGCCATGGCCCTGGCCAACGATCCCGACCTGCTGATCGCCGACGAGCCGACGACCGCCCTCGACGTGACCATACAGGCGCAGATCCTCGAGTTGCTGCGCGGCCTGCAGCGGCGCTCCGGCATGGCGATCCTGCTGATCACCCACGACCTCGGGATCGTCCGCCGCGTCGCCGACCGCGTCTACGCGATGACGGACGGGGAGATCGTCGAGGAGGGGGCCACCGAGGAAATCTTCACGAAACCGCGCCATCCCTACACCCGCCGGCTTCTGGCGGCCGAGCCGCGGGGGGAACCGGCGCCGGTCGACGAGGACGCCCCCGAGGTGGTGCGCACCCGGGACCTCAAGGTCCACTTCCCGATCCGTCGCGGCTTCCTGCGCAGGACGGTGGGGCACGTGAAAGCCGTCGACGGAGTGTCCCTGCGGCTGCGCGCCGGCGAGACCGTCGGCGTGGTGGGTGAGTCGGGATCGGGAAAGACCACCCTGGCACAGGCGGTGCTGCGCCTGCTTTCCAGCGCAGGCGGCGTCGAGTTCGAGGGCCGCGACATCCAGGGCTGGCGGCAGAAGGAAGTGCGCCCGCTGCGGCGGCAGATGCAGATCGTCTTCCAGGACCCCTTCGCCTCGCTGAGCCCGCGGCTGTCGGCCTTTCAGATCATCGAGGAGGGGCTGCTGATTCACGGCATCGGCGAGCGCCGCGAGGAGCGGCGGCAGCGGGTGGCAGAGGCGATGTCGGAGGTCGGGTTGGACCCGGAGAGCATGGACCGCTTCCCGCACGAGTTCTCCGGGGGCCAGCGGCAGCGGATCGCCATCGCCCGGGCCATGGTGCTCGAGCCGCGGCTGGTGGTCCTCGACGAGCCGACCAGCGCCCTCGACCGCACCGTGCAGGCCCAGATCGTCGAGCTGCTTCTCGACCTGCAGCGGCGCAAGGGCCTCGCCTACCTGTTCATCAGCCACGACCTGAAGGTGGTACGCGCCCTGGCCAGCGAGCTGATCGTGATGAAGGACGGCCAGGTCGTCGAGCAGGGGCCGGCGCGGGAGATCTTCACCGCTCCGAAGCAGCGCTACACGAAGGAGCTGATCGCCGCGGCCTTCGCTGTCGAGACGCTCGGCGCCGGCGAGGAGGGGGACTGATCGATCCATGGCCGACGCTATCGGCAATCCGAGAAGAGCCCGCTGACTCCGGCCCTTCTGTGTATCGAAAGAGCCACCTGCGTGTGTTCGCGCGCACGGTTTGAGCCCCGGTCCCCGCCCCTACTCGGGGGATCGCGCTGGCATGTAGATTGCTATCCTTTGCTTGAGCCGTCATATTTCCCCCACCTCGCCGCCTCAGAAGCACCCCATGACCGAAGGTTCCTCACCTCGACCTCAACCCCGGCCCGCCCCCGAAGACCTGCATTGGGGCATCAGCTATCTGCGCGAAGACATCCAGGACCTGCGCAACCAGGTGGGGGCCGTCCATCACCGCATGGACGAGACCAACAAGCGCATCGACGGGTCCAACATCCGCATCGACGAAACCAACAAGCGCATCGACGAAACCAACAAGCGCATCGACGAGACCAACCGGTCACTGGGCGAACAAATCCAAGCCGTCCACCGCCGCGTCAACGAGACCAATGTGCGTATGGACACCCATTTCATGTGGACCATGACCACTTTGGTCGCCATCACCGGCATCCTCATCGCTGTAATCAAACTCTGATCCTGATGAAAGGCGGCCATGGCCTAGGCCCCGTACCGGACTTCGGCCATCCCTCCGGGGACAGGGCCGCTACCGGCGCTCCCGCAGCCGCGCCTCCCTGACCGGGTCGACCCACCAGGTGCGGATGGGGGCCAGGTCGTTTCTCGGCAGCACCCCGGGGCGGCCGAACTTGTCCCAGTAGATGACGAGGTGCTGACGGCTGTGCCAGTGGGGGATGACGTAGTGCCCCCACAGCAGCACGCGGTCGAGGGCCCTGGCGGTCGCCACCTGCGTCGCCCGGTCCTGCGCGGAGATGACGCGCTCGACCAGCTCGTCGACCACCGGGTCCCGGATACCGGGGTAGTTGCGGCTGCCGGGGGCCGCCGCCGCAGCCGTCGTCCAGTAGTTGCGCTGCTCGTTCCCCGGGCTCAGGTACTGGTTCCAGGAACGCGCGATGACGTCGTAGTCGAACTGCTGCAGGCGGTTCCAGTACTGCGCCGTGTCGACGGTGCGGATGCGTGAGTCGATGCCGAGCCGCTCGAGGTTTTTCTGCATCGGGGCGACGACGCGCTCGTAGAGCGGGCGCACGAGCAGAAACTCGATCTCCATGACCTCGCCCGTGCCCCTGTGCGTCAGGCCCTTCTCCCCGACCAGCCACCCCGCTTCCGCGAGCAGGCCGCGGGCGGTGCGCAGGTTGGCCCGCAACTGGCCCCCTCCTTCCGTCGATGGGGGGCGGTACGGCTCGCTGAACAGCGCCTCGGGCACGCGGCCGCGGAATTCCTCGAGGATCTCCAGCTCCTTCCCCTCCGGCAGGCCTGCGGCGGCGAGCTCGGAGTTCTCGAAGTAGCTGCGCGTCCGGTGGTAGAGGTCGTGGAACAGGGTCGCGTTGGTCCACTCGAAATCGAAAGCGTAGGCGAGGGCCTCGCGCACCCTGGAATCGGCGAACTTCTCGCGGTGGGTGTTCAAGACGAACCCGCTCATGCCGCGGATCATCTGGTGGGGTATCGCCTCGCGGATCAGCAGCCCCTCTCTCACCGGCTCGACATCGTAGGACGTTGCCCACTCCCCGGGGCTGGAGGCGAAGCGCAGGTCGTACTCCCCGGCCTTGAAGGCCTCGACAGCCACCGTCTCGTCGCGGTAGTACTCGTAGCGGATCCTGTCGAAGTTGTGGTGCCCGCGCTGAACCGGGAGATCCTCGTCCCAGTTGCCGGCGACCCGCTCGTAGGTGATCGAGCGGCCCGGGTCGACCGCGGCGATGCGGTAGGGACCGCTGCCGAGCGGCGGCTCGAGGGTCGTCCCGGCGAAATCCCGGCCCTGCCAGAAATGCTTCGGAAGGATGCGCAGCTGCCCGAGGATGAGGGGCAGCTCCCGGTTGACGGTGCCCGGTTTGAAGCGGAACCGCACCGCGTGGTCGCCGAGCTGTTCCACCGTGGCGACGTCGGCGTAGAAACTGCGGTAGAACGGCGTCCCCCTGGTGATCAGCGTCTGGAAAGTGAAGATGACGTCCGCCGGGGTGATCGGGACCCCGTCGTGCCAGCGCGCCTCCGGCCGCAGGTGGAAGGTGACCCAGGAGCGGTCGGCGGGGCACTCGACGATCTCGGCGAGCTGCCCGTACTCGCTGAGCGGCTCGTCGAGCGACTTGGTGCACAGGCGGCTGTAGATCATGCGCGTGCCATGGGCGGCTATCCCCTTGAGGATGAAGGGGTTGAGGTTGTCGAAGGTGCCGACGACCGCCAGGCGCAGCTCACCCCCCTTGGGGGCCTCCGGGTTGACGTAGTCGAAGTGCTGGAAGCCGGGGCCGTACTTGACCTCGGAGTGGATGCCGAGGGCGTGGCCGCGCTCGATCTCCTGCGCGCCGGCGGAGATCGCCGCGGCGAGGAGGCAGGGCATCAGGAGGCGTTCGGGACAGGTTGCGACGGTCATTTTCATTTTTCCCGGTTCGGGAGGGATGATGGACGGGGAATGCCGGAAACTGCCTCGGCCATCCCGGATTGCAAGGGGTGAACGAAGGGGTTGTTTTCGAAGCCGGGAGCCGGACCGGAACGCACCCGGGCCCGCCCCGGATTGACGGGGAAGAATCGCGAATATGGGGGAACAGTGCGGCTCGAGGGGGGAAGCCCCGCGCAGGGGTCAGTCCTTCAACTCGACGATGATGTTCCGCCAGGGCCTGTCGCCGGCGTTGATCGCCTCGTGGATCTCCTCGCCGGGAATTTCCCGGAAGACCACCTCTCCGTCGGCCATCTCCCTCGGGTCGCCTCCGGGCCCTTTCAGGCTGCCGCCCCCGATCACGACGTACAGGTAATCCCTGGTGTGGCGGTGCAGGCCGGTGCTCTCGCCCGGATCGATGCGCAGGTCCCACACGCGCACCCGGTCGTTTTCGAACAGCAGCTTCGACCCGACTTCATCACTGACGGTTCTTTCCGGCACGACAGCCTCCATTGTCTGCTTTGAAATGCCCGTTGAACGGACCGGGCGGCTTCCTTGCGTTCGCGAACCCCTTGGGTACCTGTTGGGACGCACGAACCGCGTTCCGATTCCACGTCGCTCGTGTTGAGGTCCCTCGACCCGGGTCGACACCGCCCAGTCGGGCACTCTATCCGCCTCGCCGGTGCATCAGCGGGCTGGAGCCGTGAAGGTGGCCGGGTGCCCGGTCGCTGTCAATCGAGAAACCGGAGGATCGCATGCCCAGGATTGCTTCAGTCACCGCTCGAGTTCTGAAGTCGTACGAGTATCCCCACGGAGGCTGGGTGCTGGTACGGGTGCGCACCGAGGAGGGGGTCGAAGGCCTCGGGGAGTGCTTCGTTCCCGACCGCTTCGGGGGCGGCGTGTTCGCCGCCAGCGAGCTGATCGAACGCCGGCTGGCGCAGGAGGCGGTCGGTCAGGAAGTGCTGGCGACCAGCGTCGTCTGGGAGCGGATGTACGACGCCTGCCGCCGCCTCTACGACCGCCGCGGGATGATGATCCACGCGGTCAGCGGCATCGACATGGCCGTCCACGACGCCGCGGCGCGCACGCTGGACATCCCCCTGTGCGACCTGCTGGGGGGCCGCTTCCGGGAGCGGGTCAAGGTCTACGTCAGCAGCATCTGGGTCGAGCCCGACGCCCCGGACCAGACTTTCGCCGATACCCGGGAGTACGTCCGCCAGGGGTACGGGGCGCTCAAGTTCCACGGCTGGCCGGGCTTCGGCCGCAAGCCGGCGCGGGACGCGGCCATCCTGCGGGAGCTGCGCGCCATCGCCGGCGAGGAGGTCGACCTCATGCTCGACCTCGGCCGTCCCGGGAGCCTCGCCGAGGCGGTGCAGACCGCTCGCATGATCGAGGACTCCGGGGCCGGCATCTACTGGTGGGAGGAGCCGCTGTCTAGCGCCGACGACGCCGGGAACATGGCCGCCCTCACCGCCCGCACCAGCGTCCGCATAGCCGCGGGAGAGTCCGACCTGACGGCGTTCGCCTTCCGGGACCTGATCGAGCGGCGCGTTGTCGACCTGCTGCAGCCCGACCTGTCCTGGGTGGGAGGGCTGACCGAGGGACGGCGGATCGCCGAGATGGCGAGGCTGGCGAACATCCCGGTGGTGCCGCACAACTGGGGCACGGCGGTCAACTTCGCCGCCAGCATTCACCTCGTGGCGGCGATGCCGCAGGGGTTCCTGTGCGAGTACCCGATCACCCGCCGGGAATGGGGGGATGTCCGCGTCGACAGGCCGAGCCCGATGATGACGGAGCTGGCCAGCTCGCCGGTGGCGGTTGAAGGGGGGTTCGCCGCGGTTCCGGAGGGTCCGGGGCTGGGTATCGAGCTGGACGAGGACGCGGTGGCCCGCTACACCGTCGAGGCCGGACGAGGTGGAGGGAAATCCCCGGCGGGGTTCAGGCCCCGGGCAGACAACCGCCGCCGTTGAGTGGGATCGGGCAACGGGGCTGGAAGATGCGACCGAGCCGCAAGTGGGATCCAGGGTGGATTGCGAAAGCCGGGGCCCTCGGAAGGCCTGCTTCGTG
>JAPOZF010000757.1:9567-10110 GCA_026706165.1 Gemmatimonadota bacterium | reverse complement strand
AGCGTAGGCGCGGGTGCGCACCAGCTCGGCGGTGAAAGCTCCGGGGTCGTGGCATTCCCGGCGCAGAAGTTCGCGGGTCTCCCGTAGCTCCCGCTCCAGGCGGGCGGCTTTGGCGTGAAGCTCGTCCCTGTTCATGGCGTGGTCCCTGTCGGCCGGTTCTCCCTCAGGGCTGCCGCCGGGAGGGGCAGGCAGGGGGCCGGCCCCTCCGGGCTCGGCTTGCAGAGGAACCATCGACCGGTTTTGGTTTGCGGCGGAGAAGGCATTGTCTGCAAGGGCGATCGAGCCGGGATGGCATCCGGGTCGAGCTCCTCCGGAAAAAGATCAACCCGGAAAACCCTTCAGTGTGACTGGAGGGGCGAAAACCCCGAACTCGGATTTCCCCGATCCGGACAGGAAGGATAACACCTTTGGAAATGTCCCGATACGGCGAGCGACCCATCGAAGCAGATTCCCGCGGTCAGTCGTGGGGAAGCGAAAACCAGAGCTCCGCGGGCCCGGTTGGTCGCACGTTTCCCGGCGGATTGAGATGCCCGAGCTGATCGC
>JAPOZF010000757.1:0-9547 GCA_026706165.1 Gemmatimonadota bacterium | reverse complement strand
GGGACCACGGTCTGGACGACCCCGGACTCGGTCCGCTTCCACCTCAACCGGCGCGACCTTTTCTCCTCCGACCGCAACCACGCCGGCTCGCACCGCAGCCCCGTCGACTACTGCGGCGGCTGCGCCCGTCTCGAGGTGGATGTGGGCGGCGAGGCGTTCGCGGCCGGGGATTCTTTCCGGCAGCACCTCTCCCTGTACGACGCCGAGTGCTCCGTCTCCGGCGACGGGGTGCGGGTGCGCTGCTTCCTCTCCTCGGCCCGCGACCTCCTCGCGGTGGAGGTCGACGACCGGCGCGCGCGCCCCCGGGAGATCCGCGTGACCCTGTCGATGTGGCGGGCCCCGGAGGTGACCACGCCCCTGAATCTCTGGAACGCAAAACGCTGGATTCCCGGGGAGGTCGAGACCGGGGTGCACACCGCCCGCTACCGGTTCGAGGACTCCGGCGGCAGGCTGCTGGTGGTGCAGGAGTTCGAGGAGAAGCGGTTCTTCCGCGTCGAGGAGTACCGCGCCGGGTCCGCGGTTGCCGTGGCGGTCCCGGGAGCCGACCCCCGGGTCGAGGCGCACGAGGCGGCCTGGAAGCCGGCGGACCTGTTCTGGGACGAGAAGCCGCTCGGCATCACCAACGAACGGGAGGCGGTCCGCAAGGGGCGGCCCGAGGCGCGAACGCTGGTGCTTCCCGCGGAAAACGGAGTCCGCACGGTGCTCCTCTCCACCGCCGCCGCGGCAGGGCCGGACGCGGGGGGCACCGGGGGGAAAGCCCTGGAGCTGCTCGACGCGGCGGCCGGCATGTCGTATGTAACGCTGCGCGGCGAGCACGCGGCGTGGTGGAACGGGTTCTGGTCGCGGAGCTTCGTGCATCTGACCGGCGCGGACGGCTTCGCCGACTACCTCGAGCGCGTCCGCGCCCTGCATCTATACTACGCCGCCTCCTCGTCGCGCGGCCCCGGTCCGGCGCCGCAGGGGGCCGGCCTGATCTTCCAGACCGAGGGGGACATCCCCCACCTCGGCACCCAGCTCTGGCACTGGATCGTCGAGATGATGTACCGGCCGCTCCAGGCCGCCGCCGCCGCCGACCTGTGCGAGCCCTACTTCGACATGTACTCGCGCCAGCTGCCCCTGTGCGAGGAAGCGGCCCGGCAGCGCTGGGGAGTGGCCGCCGGCGCCCTGTTTCCCGAGACCAGCCCGGCCGACGGACCGGTGTCGCTGCCGCCGGAGAGCGCCCGGGAGTTCCGCAACTACTTCCTTGGCAGGACCGGCAGCGGCACCCTGTCGGCGCGCACCCGCGTCCTCTGCCAGCACGACTCCCACCTCTACTACAGCTCCGCGTTCGACGGCAACAAGGAGGAGGAGGCGCGACGGGGGCTGCGGCCGTTCGCCGCCATCGCCCACATCGTCTCGACCGGCAGCAAGATCGCCCTGCACGCCTGGTGGCGGTACCGCCGCACCGGGGACGAGGAATGGCTGCGGGACAGGGCGTATCCGCTGCTGCGCGGCGCCGCCGAGCTCTACCGGCACCTCGCCGTCAAAAAGGAGGACGGTTTCTACCACCTCGAGGGGACCAACGTGATGGAGTCCTTCTACCTCGTGAAGGACAGCCTCAAGGACCTGGCGGCGATCCGCGGCATCGCCGGGCCGGCCATCCGCGCCGCGGAGATCCTCGGGGTCGACGGGGAACTGCGGGAAGGCTGGCGGGACCTGCTGGAGCACCTCGCCCCCTACCCGATGGGGGCCGAGCCCGAGTCGAAGGCCCTGACCTTCGGGACCCTGGCCGACGGCGTCTGGGCGGCCGGCCACCTCGGCCATATCGACGCCCCCGGGGAGGACTTCCCGTCCGAGGACGTCTGGGCGCACCCGGTCGAGACCTTCGAGGCATGGACCCTGGAGAGCAGCGACGACGGTCAGAAGGAGATGGTGCGGCGCATGCTCGACCTCTGTCCCAACCACCGCAAGGCGATGACGGGCAGGCACTGGCGTCCGTCGCTGGTGCGCACCCCGATCGCCTTTCCCCTGGCCGGCCGCGGCGAAGAGCTGCCCGCCCTGCTCGCCGCCCACTACAGCATGTACAGGCCATTCCTCGCCAACGGTCTCAGCTGCTTCGAGCAGGGGATCCAGTCGATGGGGCTCGAGCCCTCCGGGATGGCGGCCGGGACCTTGCAGCAGGGACTGATGCAGAGCGTGTCCCCGCGGCCCGGGGAGCCGGAGGTGATCCGCGTGTTTCCCGCGTGGCCGCAGCAGTGGGGGGCCTCCTTCCGACTGCTGGGGCGGGGCGGCTTCCTGGTGACAGCCGCGATCCGCGAGGGGGAGGTGGAGTTCGTCGAGGTCGAGTCGCGCCTCGGAGAGGAGTGCCGCCTGCGCAATCCCTGGGGCGGGCGGTGTCTGCTGACGGTGACCGGGGCTGGGGAAGGGGATGCGGCCGCGGGCGGAACCTTGCTTGAAGGCGACCTGCTGCGGTTCGCCACGGCAGCCGGGCAGCGCTACCGGGTCCTGCCGCAGGGCCGGCCGGAGCCGCAGGGCAGGACCATAGCCCCGGAGCCGGCGAGCGGGCCGGTGGAGTACTCTTTCCGGCTGCCGAGCGGGGTAACCGTCCGCGGCCGGCTCGGACGCGGCCCCGGCGAACCGGCGCGGGGCCTGGCCGCCTTCGAGACCGGCAACCGCCGCATGCGCATCGAGCAGGCGGCTATCGAAAGGGATGCGGACGCCTCCGGCTGAGCGGGGGCCCCCGGCATGCAATGGTCTTTCGCAGCCGATCGAGGGGGCCCGTTCCCGTCGGCCCAGCGTCTGTCGTCACTGGCCCGACATGATTTCATCTCGATTGGCCGGCCTCTTTTGCACCGCCGCGCTGCCCCAGGCGCGCGCCGGCCGATGACGAAGGCTGACCGCCCGTCGTTGCAGCAAGGTGTTCCCACCGTCGGTTTCCGCCGGTCCGAGCACTCCCCGACTTTCACCCCGATGATTGCAGGAGGACCCGAATGAAGGTTGCCCGTGTCGAGCTCTTCCACCTCGACGTGCCGTTCGAACCGCATGCAGGCAGCTACCTGAAGTACTGGATCTCCCCGTGGCGTATCGTCCAGCTGTGCCGCCTGACCCTGGAGAACGGCGCCGCCGGCTGGGGGGAGACCATCCTCAACGCCACCCACGCCCGCGTCCCCGACGACATCGAGGAGCGCATCCGCGGCAGCGAGGCCGCCTCGCTGCTCTGGGACGACAGCCTCGGCTGCGGCGTCCAGATCGCCCTGTTCGACGCGGTTGCGAGGAACGAGAACGTCCCGGTCAGCGACCTGCTCGGCCCCCGGGTCCGCAACCGCTGCCCGGTCTCCTGGTGGACCTGCGACATGGACCCGGCAGGCTGGGCGCGGCAGTGCGAGACCGCGGCGGCCCGGGGCTACATGTCGGCCAAGCTGAAGACGCGGCCCTGGCAGGACCTGCACGCCTGCATCGAGGCGGTGGCTCAGGTGGTCCCGCCGCAGTTCCGGCTCGACCTCGACTTCAACGGCCACCTCGTCAACTCCGCCAACGCCGTGCCTCTGCTGAAGTCGCTGGAGCAGTACGAGCAGGTGGCGATGATCGAGACCCCGATACCGCAGGAGGACGTCGCCGGAAACCGGCAGATCCGCGCCCGGATCGACCGGCCCGTTGCGATGCACGTCGACCGGCCCGCGATCATGACGGTCCTGCGGGACGACATCGCCGACGGCCTCATCATCGGCGGCGGGGCGGCGCAGATCATGCGGCAGCAGGCGGTCGTCGCCGCGGCCAACAAGCCGTTCTGGCTGCAGCTGGTCGGCAGCGGCCTTACCACTGCCTGGGCCGCGCACGTCGGCGCGGTCTGCAGCGAAGCCCGGTGGCCGGCGATCACCTGCATGAACATCTACGAGTCCCAGCTGCTCGAAACCCCGCACCATGTGAGGGGCGGCTACTACCCGGTGCCCGACGGGCCCGGGCTCGGCGTCGAGATCGACGAGGCGGCAATCGGGAAATACAAAGTCGACTACACGACCGTGGAGGAGCCCCGCCACTTCTACCGCTACACCCGGGCCGGCGGCGAAATCGTCGAGATCGCCGGCAACCGCAGCGCCTTCCACGGGCGCTACCGGCAGGCCGGGCTGCCGATCTTCGAGGCCGGCTCCAACCTCGAGGTGATAGACGACAACGGCAGCCCAGGGTTCGCGCAGCGCTACGCCGGGCTCGAGGGCAGGGGAGGAGTCGCCTTTGCCTAGGCCGCGCATCCTGCTGCTCGGCGGAAACGGCTATCTCGGACCGCACGTCGTCAGGGAGCTTGCAAGTGATTGCGACCTGCGCATCACCGACGTGGTCCCTGTGGACGGCCCGCACGAGACCATGCAGGTCGACGTCGCCGACTACGAGCAGGTGCGGGCCGCGGCCGAGGGGACCGACGCCATCGTCAACTGCCCGGTGTCGCGCCGGGACCGCCGCGGCGCCTTCGACGTCAACACGCGCGGCACCTGGAACGGGCTGAGGGCCGCGGTCGAGACCGGGCACCGCCGCTTCGTCAACACCGGCCCCCGGTTCACCCTCGCCGGGCCGCGCTACCTGACCTGGGACTTCGGCATCGCCGAGGAGATTCCGCCGCACCCGGGAACCGGGCTCTACGCGCTCAGCAAGTCGCTGGGCCAGGAGATCTGCCGCCTGTTCTCCGAACGGCAGCCGATCCACGTCCTGACCCTGCTCTTCTCCCGGTTCTGCGAGCCGCACCCTTCCGTCGGTCCGCAAGCCGGGATGAACCCGTTCGCCGTCACCTTCCGCGACGCGGCCGCCGCGGTCCGCTGCGCCTTGGAGGCGGATCTCGAGGCGCTGCCGTCGAAGTGCGAGGCGTTCTTCATCACCGCGGACCTGCCGCAGGACCAGGTGCGGACCGGCAAGGCCCGGCGTATTCTCGGGTGGGAGCCGCGCGACGGTCTGGAGGGGTACTGGCGGGACAAGCGGGGCGGCTGAGGCCGGTTTGCCGAATTCAGCGCTGTCTGTAAGGCACCACTTGACAGCCGGCTGTTTCCATGCTTCGTTGAAGCATGATCGGAAGCATTCGCCACAAGGCTCTTCGGAATTACTGGACAAAGGGCCAAACGAAGGGTCTGGACGCAGATTGGACTCGGAAGCTGCGGCGGATCATGTGGCTCTCGAAGCGGCGGAACGACCTGAGCAGATGAACTATCCCGGATCGTATTTTTCATCCCCTGAAGGGCGACCGTGAGGGCCGGTACTCGGTCCGCTTGACGGCCAATGTGCGCGTCACATTCGGTTGGGACGATGACGGTGCCGCGGACGTTGACATCGAGGACTATCACTGATGATCAGAAGACACCTTTCCATTGAGCCGGTGCATCCTGGGGAGATCCTGCGCGAGGATATCCTGCCTGCGCTTTCCATGAGCAAGACAGCGGTGGCCAGGGCGCTCGGGATATCCCGGCAGACCCTTTACGACATCCTCAACGAGAGGCAGCCGGTGACCGCCGAGATGGCGGTTCGTTTCGGCAAGCTGTTCGGCAACGGGGCCGGCTTCTGGGTCAACCTGCAGCGCCTCTACGATCTGGCAGTCGCGGAGCGCACCGTGGACGTTTCCGGGATACCGACCCTCGAGGTGAGGGCTGGTTAGGCGAATTTGCGCGGGGGGGAGGGATTTTCTTTCCCGGAACTCGCGCCGTCGCCTTTGGCGCGTCTGGCAACAGGCTAGGCCCCTCAGGCTCTCAACCCCACCTGCCTGAACTCGGTCTGAGGAGGATCAGGGGGAAGGGGTACTGGCGGGAAAAGCGGAGCGGCTGAGGAGGAATCCATTTTCCGCCGCGTCCGGCTTCATCTGTCGCTCCGCTGCCGGGCGACAGGGGCTTTATTCTTCTTTCCTGGCGTTCTTTTCGGCGCGGTAGCGCAGGCTGTGTTGCAGCTCTCTCTTGCGCACGCGCAAGGCCTTGGGCGTGACTTCCAGGAGCTCGTCGTTGCCCAGGTATTCTATCGCCTCGTCGAGCGTCAGGATGCGCGGGGGTGAGAGTGAATCCATGATGGCCTTGGGCGTAGCGCGGTGGCCTGTCTGGTGTTTCGTGCGGCAGACGTTGACGACCAGGTCTTCGTTGCGGATGGCCTGGCCGACGACTTGACCGGCGTAGACTTCCTCCCCGGGGCTGATGAAAAAAGTGCCGCGCTGCTGCAGATGCTCCAGGGCATAGGCGCTGGCGGTTCCGTGCTCGTGTGAGATGAGCGAGCCGTGCTCCTGCACGTCGATCTCCCCGGCCACCGGCTCGTAATCGTGGAAGAGCGTGTTGAAGGTGCCCGTACCGCGCGTGGCATTCATGTAGGGCTGGCGAAACCCCAGAACTCCGCGGGTGGGAACCAGGAATTCGGCGTAGACTACGCCGTCATCGCCGTGGCGGATGTCCTGCAGCCGCCCGCGCCTTTTGCCGAGGATTTCGCTGACCGGCCCCAGATACTCGGCACGCACCTCGATGAAAACCCGCTCGACGGGTTCGAGGATACCTCCGGCACTCGGGCGAAAGATGACCTCGGGGTTGCTCACGGCCAGTTCGTAGCCCTCGCGCCGCATGGTCTCGACCAGGATGGCGAGGTGCAGCTCTCCCCGGCCGGACACGACAAACTCGCCCGAACGTTCCAGGTCCTCCACGCGCAGCGCGACATTGCTCTCCAACTCCTCGAAAAGCCTGCTGCGCAGTTCGCGGCTGGTCACGAAGCGGCCCTCGCGCCCGGAGAAGGGGCTGTCGTTGACCTTGAAGACCATGCGTACCGTAGGCTCTTCGACTTTGATCGGCGGCAGCGCCAGCGGTCGCTCCGGGCAGGTCAGCGTATCGCCGATACCGATGGCGGGCACGCCGGAGACGGCGACGATGTTGCCGGCGTGGACTTGCTCGACCGGCTCGCGCTTGAGGTTGCGGAAGACGAAAACCTGTCCGACCGCGGCCGGCTGCATCCCGCCTTCGGCGTCGATGTGCATGATCGCCTGACCGGCGGCAAGCGAACCGCTGCTCAAACGGCCGACGCCGATCCTGCCCACATACGAGCTGTGCTCCAGGGTCGTGACCAACAACTGCGGCGGGCCGTCCATTGCGATCTGGGGCGGGGGGAGGTGGCCGACGATGGCATCGAACAAGGGGACCAGGTTTTGGGCCAGCCGATCGGGAGCGAGTCCGGCGCGGCCCTCCAGGGCACGGGTGTACACCACGGGGAAGTCGGCCTGTTCGTCGTCGGCCCCGAGATCGATGAACAGATCGAAAGTGGCGTCGACCACTGCGTCGGGGCGAGCGGCGGGCCGGTCGATCTTGTTGACCACGACGACGGCCTTGTGCCCGCGCTCCAGCGCTTGCTTGAGGACGAAGCGCGTCTGCGGCATCGGCCCCTCGACGGCGTCGATGAGCAACACCACGCCGTCGACCATGTTCATGATGCGCTCGACTTCACCGCCGAAGTCGGTGTGCCCGGGGGTGTCGACGATGTTGATGGTCGTGCCCTCGTAGACGATGCCCGTGTTCTTCGCCAGGATCGTGATGCCCCGCTCGCGCTCGAGATCGTTGGAATCGAGGACCCGTGCGGCGATTTGCTGGTGGGCCTGGAAGACATTGCTCTGTTTGAGCATGCCGTCGACCAGGGTGGTTTTGCCGTGGTCGACGTGGGCAATGATGGCGACGTTGCGGATGCCGGTTCGGGGTGCGGTTTGCACCGCGTCGTGGGTTGCGGTTTCGGGCTGGGTCATCAATCCTCTAACTGAGTGTGGCGTATTCTCCGGAATACCAGTGGCCCTGGTTTCGAAGGAATCTTTAAAGCTAAGGTTTCCTCAGGAGATGTTTCCTGAAGCGGTGGACCAGGCCACTTGTATCCCCACCCCTACAGCCCCACCCGCCTGAATTCGCTCTCCGGGGCTCCGTAGCGCTTAAGCAGCTCCCTCATTTTTCCCGCCAGCTCCTCCTCCAGCCGGCCGTCCCGGACCGGGTTCTCCTGCCCCGGGTCGGCCTCCAGATCGTAGACCGGGTTGAAGTCCGGGGCGTTGTGGTGCCGGTGCGACGGCACCTTCAGGCGCAGGTGGGGAATGCCGTGGGTGTGCGGCAGGAAGAGACCGTGCTCGGCCCCGGCGAGATCCTCCCGGCTGTGCAGGGGATTTCCCATCCTGCCCGGGTCGGGTGATGTGCACAGCACCGCGGCGTGGTTGTACGCGAACGAGCCGGGCAGCGGCTGCCGGCAGTAGCTGTGGCGGCCGTCGGTCAGGTTGATGTCCTTGCCGAAGTAGCCGAAGAGTACGGCGTCGTGGTGGCTGCCGCCCCCTTGCAGCAGGTGGCAGAGGGAGCGGCCCTGCACGTTGGGCGGCAGCTCCCCCCGGTGCAGCTCCATGAAGGTCGGCATCAGGTCGAGGGCCGAGGTCAGGGCCGGCACGCGGCCGTGCCCGACCCCGGGAGCGCAGACGATCAGGGGTATGTGCACCAGCTCCTCGTAGTCGAACATGTAGTTCTTGGCCCAGTACCCGTGCTCGCCGAGCAGGTACCCGTGGTCGGTGCTCAGGAGGACGGCGGTGTCCTCCCACATGTTCAACTCGTCCATCCGGTCGAGGAACCTGCCGAGCCAGGCGTCGGCCATGGTCAGGGTGCCGGCGTACGACTTGCGGATATGCTCGACCGCCTCGGGGCTCTCGCTCACCGGGGCGTACTCGGGCCAGTCGAAGTGCTCCCCTTCCCAGGTGTCGCCGTAGAGCTCGCGGTAGTGCGCCGGGCAGGCGAACGGCTCGTGCGGGTCGAAGCACTCGAGGTGGAGGTGCCAGTTGTCGGCGTTGTGGTTGGCGTCGAGGAACTCGATGGCGCGGGCGAAGCACTGCGGGGTCGGGTAGTCCTCGTCGTTCCCGGTGTCGGCGAAGGCGCGGTTGGCCCAGTACCCGCGCTGCGACTTGCCGAGGTGGGGGGGCGGTGGCGGCAGGTCGACCAGCGGCCGCCAGACATCCCGCTCCTGGCCGCGCGCGAACTCCCAGCTGTCGAACTGGACGTGGTAGAACTCGCCGCCGCTGTGGAAGTAGTGGTAGTGGTCGGTGATGAGGTGGCTGTAGGTCTGGCGCTGCCGGCGAAGCTCCGCGTGCAGGGTGTCGTCCCAGGGCTGCAGCGGGCTCCAGGGGGTCTCGAGGAAACCGGCGTGCCCGGTGTAGAGGTCGCGCCGCGCCGGCATGCAGGGAAGGGAGCAGCTGTAGTGGTTGTCGAACACCAGCCCCCGCCGCGCCAGGCGGTCGATGTTGGGTGTCTGCACCCAGGAGGGGCCGTAGCTGCGGAGGTAGTGGCGGTTCAGTGAGTCGAGGAGGATGAAAATGGTTTTCACGAGCGAACCCGTTTACTGGTGAAGGTCAGGAGCGTCAGACGGTCTGTCAGAGGGAAGTGATAAACGCGATGGGAGCAAACGTCGAGCAACTGGCCTGGTCGAGGGCCAGTGGATCCCGGGGAACTTTTCCTACCCTACCCTTCCCGGTCGATCCCTACCAGTTGGAGGCGGCCATCCCCGTGCTTGTGGAGAAACACCGTGGTTCTCTTGCTCCACCTGGCGCCATCGCCGCTCCGGC
>JAPOZF010000098.1:5062-10136 GCA_026706165.1 Gemmatimonadota bacterium | reverse complement strand
AGGAACCGGGGATGACCGGGGAGATGCGCGTCGCGGCGCGGAGAATCAGGCAGAAGGTCCGCGCCGGCGAGGTCGACCTCTACAGCGATTTCCACGGCGACGGGGAGCCCTACCACATCGTCGGGTTGAACGCCCCGGAGTTCGGCGAACCCGTCTTCGCCGAATACTACGGTTGCCGGGCCCTGCTCGACTACGTGCACGGGCAGATCGGCACCGGTATCCGCATCGGTCCGATGGCGATGTTCACCAATCCGGAGAACGAGCCGTTCAACATCCGCTGGCACCGCGACGACGGCCTGGTGATGGACCGCGGCGAAGAAGAGGAGATGGAGTACCTGCGCCAGCCCCGGCGCGGCTGCCGCTGGGAGATGGCGATGGTCGACGACATCGCGCTTTCGCTGATTCCCGGCAGCCACCGCCGCTTCCGCACCGGGGAGGAGTACGCGGCGATGCGTGACAGCCTCCACGAGAGGCTGCCCGGAGACATGGTCGTCGACCTCAAGGCGGGGCAGACGATCTTCTGGAACGGCGACTGCCTGCACCGCTCCGCGGCCACCCCGGGGCGGGAAAGGCTGACCATCTCCACCAGCTTTCAGGTTTTCGACGAGGAGGAGGAAAAGTCGGAGCCGGGCCGGTGCGCCTTCATGCTGAACCCGGGGGCGCGCGAGTTCCTGCCCGAGTCCATTCACCTCTACTACGACCGCTGGGCGTCGCTGCAGAAGGTCTGACCCCGCCCCTTCCCCGCGTCCGCAAAGGCACAGGCAGCGACCATGACGGATACCCCGAGGCAACGGCAACCGATCGACGGCATGCCCCGCGACGCCCGCGGGTTCTGGCAGCCGAAGCGGGGCACGGCGCCGGCCAATCCCTGGTTCTCCTGGCCGCTGAAACCGGGCCCGGCGCTCAAGTGGCTGTTCGGCTTCCCGGGGTACCTGTACCCCTGGAACCTCCTCTACATGGGGATCGCCGCCCTTACCTGGCTCCACTTCCAGCCGGCCCTTTCCCGCTGCGTCGAGTTCCGGGCCGACTGGATCCTCGAGATGTTCGCGCGCAACCAGCTGATGCTGATCGTCGTCGTCAGCGCCTGGCACCTGCCGCTGTGGACCCGGAAGTCCCAGGGCCTCCGCTACAAGTACACCTCGGACTGGATGGCGACGGGAAAGCGCAAGTTCCTCGGGGGGAGCCAGCTCCGCGACAACATCTTCTGGAGCTGCGCCAGCGGCTGCACGGTCTGGACCGCGTACGAGGTGCTGATGACCTGGGCTTACGCCAACGGCATGCTGCCCTACGTCGACCCGCGGCAGCAGCCGCTGTACTTCGCCGCCTGGCTCTGCGGCATCCAGCTCTGGCGCCTCTTCCACTTCTACTGGGTCCACCGCCTCCTGCACTGGCCGCCGCTCTACAGGGCGGGCCACTACCTCCACCACAGGAACATCAACGTCGGCCCCTGGTCCGGGCTGGCAATGCACCCGCTCGAGCACGTCCTCTACTTCAGCTGCATGCTCGTTCACTGGGTCGTGCCGTCCCACCCCATACACATGGTGCTCAACGGGCAGCACGCCGCCTTCACACCGGCCCAGGGCCACGTCGGCTTCGAGAAGCTGCTGCTGAAGGGGGACGCCGGGGTCGCCGCAGGCTCCTACTTCCACCAGCTCCACCACCGCTACTTCGAGTGCAACTACGGCGAGCCCGACTTCCCGTTCGACCACTGGTTCGGCACCAGCCACGACGGCTCCCCCGATGCCCACGCGGCGATGCGGGAGAAGCGCCGGGCCAGGCACAACGTCGTCACGGACTCCGACTGACAGCTTCGCAGTTCCGGGGGCGCTGCCTGCGCCAGTCCGAATCGCATCAATTCCAGGACGGCCGAACCTCCGGTTGATCCGGCGAGACCCTCCTGCGATGCCTGGAACCGACTCCGAAACTTGCCATTGACCTTGACCCATAAAACCATATCATCACCCATATGAAGACGACCATCGAGCTTCCCGATGCCCTCCTGCGTGCGGCGAAGGCCATGGCAGCCCGCCGCGGCACCACTCTGAAGGCCATAATCACCCACGCTCTCGAACGAGAGGTTCACCACGGCGCTTCAACGCCGGTTCTCTTCGAGGTGGACGATGACGGTTTGCCCCACCTTCCTTCCCGGGGTGCCCGCGTTACCGCGGAAATCGTCGGGAGGCTTCTGGATGAGGAGACCGGGTGAACCTGCTGGACGTGAATCCCCTCGTCGCGCTCTGCGACGCCGATCACGTCCACCATCGCCCGGCAGCGCAGTGGTTCCGCGCATACCGGGCTGAAGGCTGGGTAACCTGCCCACTGACTGAGAACGGATTGCTGCGGGTCATGGGTCACCCCGGGTACCCGGGAGGGCCCGGGTCGCCTGAAAAGGTCCGGCCTCTGCTCCAGCGCCTGCGTTCCGTACCGGGGCACCTGTTCTGGGAGGACAGCATCTCCGTGGCCGACAGTCGCACGCTGCCGTCACTTCAGGGCATCACCTCGAAGCAGCTGACCGACGCCTACCTGCTGGCCCTCGCCGTACATCGCGGCGGCCGTTTCGCCACTCTGGATTCCCACATCGATCCCTCACGAGTTCCCGGCGGCCTTCAGGCCCTGGCCCTGATCCGGCACTGATCTCTCCGCGCCAGTACCGGGTTCCCCCGGGGTCTGTGGATGGCGAGGCTGTACTGAGCAATCGGGAAGGGACCAGGACGAGGCCGGACAACCAGGCAGGAGTGGAGGGCGACGGCCCTGGAGGCGCAGGGGGGCAATGGACGCTTCCGGCGGTCCCGGCCTATCTTGGGTCTGCGCCAGACACCGGCGAAAATCGCCGTTCCGCACACCGCCCCCGCAGGCGGCCCCCGAACCCCGCAGGAAGGACCATGGCACTGACCGTCATCCGCACCGTCCGCCCCAGCCCCGAATGGCAGGATACCCTGATCCGCCTGCGGCGGGGACAGCGGGTGGTGATCGACACCGAGGAGGTCTGGTCGCCGGACATGCGCAACCAGATCGCTTGGTGCGGGGCCGACGGGGTGTACAACCTCCCGGCCGGGGAGGGGTACCTGCTGCCCGGGGCCAACGTCGGCATGCTGATCGCCCGCGTCGGCGACGACGGCCCGCCCTTCGCCGTCGGCAGCCGCCACGACTTCCTCTGCGACCGGGACGGACTGCTCCACCTGGCGATGAACGAGAACCCCGAACACAACAACCAGGCCGGCAAGCTCTCCTCCCAGATCATCCTGTTCGGGGAAGAGTGACCGCGACCGAACTGGCAGCCGGGGTCTGGAGGCTCGACCTCGACGGCGGCCGCCGCGCCGTCGCCAAGCGCCAGCCCTTCGCCGGCCTCACCCGGGGCCGGGCCGACGACCTGCTCGCCGTGGAACAGCGGGTTCTCTACCTGCTGAGGGAACGGAAATGCCCGGTCCCCAGGGTGATCGGCTCCGATCCGTCGGCGGGCATCATCTTCTTCGAGCACGTCGGAGACGAGACCCTGGACGACGCCGTCCGATGCTCGGGTCGGGAGCGCCTCCAGCGGTTGCGGGAGCGGCTCGTCAGCGGATTCCTGCAGCTCGAGCAGGCCTTCGCCGAATGCCGGCAAGAGCTGGAGCCCCACGTCTCACCCGCGGCCCCACGAGACCGGCTGCCTGCCGCCCTCGACCAGGCCCGCGCCGGCGGCCGGAACGGCCTTCACGGGCTCCTGGGGCGCTGGGGGCAGGCGTCTTCCGGGAGTGCTCTCCGTGAGCTTGAGGAACGGCTCGACGAGCTCTGCTCCCGGCTCGCCGGTGAGGAACCGAGCCTCGGCAGCACCGACTACAACGCCCGCAACGTCGTCGTCGACCCCGGCAGCGGCTCCGTCAGCTTCATCGAGTTCGCCAAGATCGGCTGGGACTGGCCGGAGCGCCGCCTTGTTCAGTACGCCACCGGTTTGGGGGCGGGCGCCCTGGGCGGCTTCGCCGGCCTCCTCGACCGCACCGCGGCCGGCCGGTACGCGCGCGCGGCCCCGGGAGACCGGGCCCGCAGGGCGTTCGCCCTCGACGGCCACCACATCCTCTTCCACCTGAACGCCGCGGCCAGGCTCTGCGGGGCCCTCGACCGCCCCGGGCCCGAGCCGCACCGGGCGCTTCTGAAGGCATGGCGGCAGCCGGACCTGCGGCTGGGCCAGCTCTGCGCCGCGGTCGCCGCCCCCCTCGGGGACGATACCATGACCACGGGCTTGAGGAGGCAGTTCGCCCGTCTCCTCTCCCCTGAATGGATTGTGAGGATGCGGGATTCGGAACCCGGCCGGGTCGATGCCGGAAGCAAGTGAATTCACGGATTAACAGCCTGTTTCACCCACGCGACCCCTGATTCAGGAGCAACAACCATGAGCGAATCGGACAACCTCGACTTCAAACCCCGGGCCCGCGGACTCGTGATCGGCGGCATTCCCTGGCTCGCCCGCATTGCGGACAAGGCGCGCGCCTGGCAGGCCGGGCGCATCGGCGACTACATCTTCCCGTGACCGGCCGACCAGCGCTTCCTGGAGGAAGCGGAGCTGAAGTCGGAGGAGTTCTCGGAGATGGTGCTGGCGAGCGCCGACGACGACGAGCTGATCTCCAGAATGAAGGAACACCTCGGGGACCGGACCGTTAAGGGCCCCTGAGCCGCCCGTCATGCTCGAGGACCAGACAGCCGTCGTCACCGGCGCCGGCCAGGGGATAGGACTCGGCGTCGCCCGCGCCCTGGCCGGCGAGGGGGCGCGGGTGGTCATCGGCGAGTTGGTCCCGGACCGCGGGGAAGAGGCGGCCGCGGGCCTGCGGGGGGAGGGGTACCGCGCCCGGGCGATACAGCTCGACGTCAGCCGGCCGGAGTCCTGCTCCGCCCTGGTCGACGCGGTGCTGGACGAACACGGGCGCATCGACATCCTCGTCAACAGCGCCGGCATCTTCACCGCCCACCGGTCCGAGGAGTTTCCCGAGGAGGACTGGCGCCGCCAGATCGACGTCCTGCTGAACGGCGTCTTCTTCACCACCCGGGAGGTGGTCCGCCGGGCGATGATCCCGCAGCAGTCGGGGAACGTCGTCACCGTCGC
>JAPOZF010000098.1:1408-5038 GCA_026706165.1 Gemmatimonadota bacterium | reverse complement strand
GGCCGATGCGGGCGGCCTACAACGCCGCCAAGGCCGGGGTCATCGTGCTCAACGAGGTGCTGGCGAGCGAATGGGCCCGGCACGGAATCCGCCTCAACTGCGTCTCCCCAGGGGTCACACGGACCGGGATGATCGAAAAGATCATGGCCTCGGGGGCCTCCTCCATGGACCGCTACCGCAACCGCACCCCCCTCGGGCGGATCGCCGAGGTCGAGGAGGTCGCCAGCGCCGTCCTCTTCCTGGTGTCGGACCGCGCCTCCTACATCACCGGGGAGAACCTGCGCGTCGACGGCGGCTGGGTGCCCTGGGGCAACCTCGATGCCGTCGGCTTTCCCGAAGATGACGGCGGGACCTGACTTCGCCGGCAGGACCGTGGTGGTCACCGGTGCCGGCGGCGGTCTCGGCTCGGACATGGCCCGCCGCTTCGGCGAGGCCGGGGCCTTCGTGGTGGTCGCCGAGATCGCCGCTGCCGCCGGGCGAGCGGTTGCCGACCAGTTGCGCGGCGACGGCATCGAGGCCGTCTACCATCCTCTCGACGTGCGCGATCCGGCCTCGAGCCTCGGCCTGGTCGAAGCGGTGGCCGGCGAGCGCGGCGGTGTCGACGTCTGGGTCAACAACGCCGGGGTGGCCCACAAGGGGCCGGCTGAAACCCTGCCGCCGGAACAGTGGCGCGAGAGCGTCGACGTCATGCTCTCCGGGGCCTTCTACTGCTCCCAGGCGGCGGCCCGCCCCATGCTGCAACAGGGGCGGGGGGTGATCGTCAACGTAGCTTCCATCATCGGCTGCTTCCCGATCGAGCAGCGCGTCGCCTACGGCACCTCCAAGGCAGGGCTGATCGCCCTGACCGAAGCCCTCGGGATCGAGTGGGCCGACCGCGGGGTGCGCGTCGTCGGCGTCGCCCCCGCGGTGGTGATGACGGAGATGGTCCGCAAAGGGCTGGCCGAGGGCACGGCCACGGTCTCGGCGTACGAGCGGCGCACCCCGATGCGGCGGCTCGGCGCGAAGCGCGAGGTCTCCGACGCCGTCCTCTACCTCGCCAGCGACGAGGCCTCGTTCATCACCGCCGAGACTCTGAAGATCGACGGCGGCTGGGGCGCCTACTCCTTCTTTTGAGAAAGGTCTGACGTGAAAGTTTCCGGAGCGGCGCACACGTCGTACACGGTTTCCGACCTGGCGCGGTCCAAGCGGTTCTACTGCGGGCTTCTCGGCTGCGAGGTGGTGTGGGAGCGGGAGGTCGTCGAGAGCTACTTCCGCGCAATTGTCGGTTTACCCGACTGCGTGGTGAAGGCGGCGCAGCTGCGCATTCCCGGATCCGACCACGTGCTCGAGCTGTTCGAGTACGCCCACCCGCGCGCCGCCCCTGCCGTTCCCCCCGTCAACCGCCCGGGCAGCTCCCACATCGCCTTCCTCGTCGACGACATCCACGCCGCCTGCGAGGAGCTGGGCGCCCGCGGGGTGGTCGTCCGCTCGGCCCCGGTCGAAGTCGACTACGGCGCCAACAAGGGGGCCTGGGGGGTGTACATCGAGGACCCGGACGGCATCCCGATGGAGCTGTTCCAGCCCCCGCCCGGTTGAGGCTGCCGGCAAGCGAACTCCGGCCCCCCCGATTCCCCGGCCGGGGCGGAATCCGCGACGGACTCGCCCGGGGTATCCGACTGCGCCGCCATCGACCGGAAAGGGAAACGATGACCCTCCGCTTCGCCTGCAGCAGCCTGACCTGGCCCCACGAGGAGCTCGAGCGCAACCTCGCCCTGCTCGCCCCGAGCGGCTACGAGGGGTGGGAGACCCGCGAGCCCCTCGATCTGCTCGGCCCGCCGCGGCGCCTGCTGCGCCTGTGCGCCGACGCCGGCATCGAGATCGCCGCGGTGACCGGGCCCAACGCGACGCGCTCCACCGCGGACCCGGCGCACCAGATCTGCAAGCGCCGCATCGAGTACGCCGCCGACCTCGGGGTCGGGCTGTTCATGACCAAGGGGCCCGGGCACGGGGAGGTCTCTCCGTCCCCGGACACCGAGTTCGACGGCATCGCCGCGGTCTACGAGGACCTCGCCGAGCACGGGGACCGGCTCGGAGTCTCGGTGACCTGGCACCCGCACGAGAACCACTTCGTCGACAGCGCCGGCGAGTGGCGGCGGTTCATGCCGAGGCTGAAGACCTGCCGCCTCTGCCTCGACGTCATGCACGCGGTGCTGTGGGGATGCGACCCCGCCGAAGCGGCGCGGGAGTTCGCCGGGCGCATCGCCTACGTCCACCTGCACGGCAGGAAGGGGAAGGAGCCGGCCGATCTCGACGACGGGCCTTTGTGCGACTACGGGCGGTTCCTGTCGGCGCTCGAGGGGGAGCTGGGGTTCTCGGGGTGGGTGGTGGTCCTGCCGGGGGGCCGGCGGCCCGCGGAGGAGAGCATTCGCCGCAACCGCGGCTACCTGCGGGGCCTGGGGTACTGAGCGGGAACGGTCTCAGACCGCCGGAGCGAGGAGCCGGAAGACCTCGACGACGGGGCCTGTGCGACTGTGCGCGGTTCCTGTCTGCGGTCGAGTGAGAGCTGGGATTCTCGGGGTGGGTGGTGGTCCTGCCCGGAGGCCGGCGCCAGGCGGAGGAGAGCATGCGCCCGAACGCGACTATCTGCTGGCCCTTGGGTACTGAGCGGAAACCGTCTGAAGCCCGCCTGAGCAACCAGACCAAAGGGTAAGCAACCGGTCGACCGTCGACGACGGGCATTTATGCGACTGAGCCAGTTTCTGTCTGCACTCTGAGGGAGAACTGGGATTCTCGGGGTGGATCGTGGTCCTGCCGCCCGCCGCCCCCCCGGCCGGGGATGAGAGCCTGCGCCCCGCATTTCGCCGCCCCGTCCTTCTTCGCACGGCTCCGGCCTTCAGCGGGACGCCGCAAAGCCGCGGATCATCTCCAGAGAAGGGGCTGCCGCGAATCTCCCCCGGCGAAGAACCGCTTGCCAGCGACCGGCCGCATCCGCCGCCCATTCAAATACCAGAAGACGGTCCGGCGCCACTGCACGCAACCGGGGGGTCTGTCCTTCAGCGGCGGATCCTGGCGAGCTTGGCTTGGAAGTCCTCGCGGTCGAGCACCTCCCTGTTGACCAGGGCCGCGGGGATCTTCCCGGCCATGATCTCCCGCGCCTGCTCGAGCTTGCCGCTCCAGGCGGTGGTGTAGTACTCGTCGGTGTGGCACAGCGAGTGCGGGGAGACGACGACGTTCTCCATGCGCAGCAGCGGATTGTCCGGGTCGACGGGCTCCTGCTCGAAGACGTCGAGGCCGGCGCCCCGGATCGTCCCCTGCCGCAGCGCCTCGATCAGGGCCGGCTCGTCGACGACGGAGCCCCGCGAGGTGTTTACGAGGTAGGCGGACGGCTTCATGAGCCGCAGCTCTTCGGCGCCGATCATGTGCCGGGTCTCGTCGTTCAGGGGCACGCAGACGCAGACGAAGTCCGACTCGGCCAGCAGGCGGCCGCGGTCGACCAGCTCCACCCCGAGGCCGGCGAGCGCCTCCGGGGTCGCGTACGGATCGCAGGCGAGCAGCCTCATGGCGAACGGCTGCGCCAGCACCAGCAACTCGCGCCCGATGTTGCCGACCCCGATCACCCGCAGGGCCTTCCCGGTCAGCCCTTCCTCCTTG
>JAPOZF010000098.1:0-1398 GCA_026706165.1 Gemmatimonadota bacterium | reverse complement strand
TCGTCGCCAGGGCGAGGATGTGGGTCATGTTGGTCACCGCCATGGGCCGGCGCACCGCGTCGGGAGCGGTGCAGAGCATCACCCCGGCCCCGGTCAGGGCGGCGACGTCGATGTGATCGTACCCGACCCCCATGAAGAGCACGGCGATCAGGCGCCCGCTGTCGGCGACGGAGCGGGTCGTCCACGGGATTCCCGCAGTGATGACCATGTCGCAGTGGGCGACCTGCTCGGGGGCGATCTCCGGCGGGATCCCGGCGAGTACCTCGTACTCGACCCCGGGCATGCGGTCGAAGAGACCCAGCCCCTCCCCTGGTATGACGAGGTTTCCCTCTTCGTCGAACAGGTCCCTTGTAACGGCGATGCGCACGCTGTCGCTCATGGAATTTTCCGGTCGGTTTCGGTTGGAGTGTCGAGCACCCCGAGCTCGTCGAGGCGGCGGAGCCAGCGCTGGCGCCGCCGGCCCGGGAGGGAACGCCAGTGATCCCCGTACATGCGGCGCTTCCTGCCGGCGAAGATCTGGTGGTTCCCCCGCATCTGGCTGACCACGGCCCCGGCAGCCGCCGGGGTCTCCGGGTCCTCGTAGTAGACGATGACCCCCTGGCGCCGCCCCGCGGCCCCGCCGAACGAGGCGTGCCATGCGCCGACGTCGAAGGCGAGCACGTCCCCCGGCTCCGACTCGAAGACGTGGGCGGGCAGCTCCTCCGGGGGGATTCCGTACGCCTCCCCGGGATCGGGAGCTATCAGTCCGTGCAGGGGCTCCCGGTGCGAGCCCGGGATGACGCGCAGGGCCCCTGTGCCGCGCCCGAGCCGGTCGGAGTAGATGCAGAACTTGATCCCCCTGTAGTCGAGGGAGGCGGTGTCGGGATGCCAGCGGGTGTCCCCCACCATGTAGCTGCCGTCGACGGCTATGGCGATCCCCTCGCGGCCGAACAGCTGCTCGGCGGCGTCGCCGAAGCGGGGGTCGTCGGCGAGGCCGGCGATGAAGGGGCTCGCCTCCTCCATCAGGGTGGCGTAGTGGCGCTGTCTGCCGTCGAACTCCTCCCCATCCAGCCAGGCGGCCATCCCCGCGTCGAACTCCTCGCTGTAGCGCTCCATCTCCGCGGAGGAGAGCAGCTGCGGGAAAACCAGGAATCCGAAGGTCTCGAAGTGGTTGAGCTGTTGTTCGCTGAGCTGCATGGTTACCCTTTTGCCCCGGCGCCCGCCTCCCGGGCCGCCGTCGATTTTCCGCAACACCGGACCTGATTGCAAGCCCGGCGGTTCGGCCCCCGGGGCCACCGCCCCGGGCGGCTGGCAGGCATCGCAACGGACGAGGAGAGAGTCATGAGCGACCTCAACGTCGGCATCGTGGGACTTGGCTGGGTTGCCGGCGCCCACATCGAAACCTTCAAGTCGGTGGAG
>JAPOZF010000168.1 GCA_026706165.1 Gemmatimonadota bacterium | reverse complement strand
GGTGCCTTGTCCGATGGTGGCCGCGGGGAGCTGATTCTCGAAGTCCCGGGTGAAATCGATCCACGGTATGGGCAACAGCTCGAGCGGACGCGCGGCGACGAGACCGGAAAGGGCCGGCAGCCCGATGAAGACCGTTCCGAACAGCAGCCCGATTCCCATGCCGATGCAGAACAGGCGCCAGCGCCGGCTCGCGTGCGGCTGATCGCTTTCGGCCAGGGCGGTGGCCCCCTGCGCCGCCACCGCCGCCAGCGGGAACGGCATGCGCTCGGCGTCCGAGGTGACGCGAAAAAGCAGGTAGCCGAGACCGAACCACTCGGCGCGGGCGAGCACCTGCCCGCCGACCAGGAGGGCCGCGGGGAGGAGCCAGTCCCGGTGCAGGAAGTCCCGTTCGACAATGGCGGGAGAATCGGCGGGAGGGGAGACCCAGGCGGGGATCTGCCCGGCGATGCCGAGCGCCTGCCCGACCTGGGACTGGACGAGGTACTGATGCCAGATCAGGCTGGCGAAAGGTCCCCCGGCGAGCATGACGCCGCCGATGACGTGCGTCAGTCCCCCGGCGATGTAGTACAGGACGTAGATCTCCTGCCGGCCGAGCGGGGCGAAGGAGCGCCGCGCCACCTCTGCAAACAGGATGATCGTCACCCACTCGGCAGCCGGCCCCAGGCTGGAACCAGCGATCAGGCCCATGTAGATGGCCCCGGGCATCATCAGGAAGCCAATGAAGAAGGCCCCCAGGATCGTACGCCCGGTGAAGCCGTCCGCGAACTCCCGGGGAGTTGCAAGCAGATCGCGGTACCCCGCCCGAACCTGTCCGCTGTTGCCTCCGGGGGTAGCGGGTTTCATGTCGCAGGCTCAAGGTAGGCGCCCCGATGCTCGGCCGGGAGGTTGCGCCAGACGAGAAACTGCTTGCGAATCGAGTCGACGAATATCCGGTTTGCCCGCCACCAGGTGGTCTCGTTCCCCGAGAGCCGCTCGATGGTGGTTTCAAGGGTGAAAAACCGATGGTCGACATCTGGCGCCAGAACCAGCCGGACCGTCTGCGAAACCCCCTGGTCGAAGGGTGCCAGCCAGACCCGGGCATCGATTTCTCCCGCGGATTTCTCCGCGACGTCTTCGGCGTAGAACAGGGCTCCAGTCGATTGATCGTCGAATGCCCCGAGGTATTCGCGCAGGAACCGCGCGAAGCCGTGGGCTTCTTTGCGGTTGAGGGAAAACGGCAGCGACAGCATCAGGAGGTCTCCCCGAGGCCGCGGCAAGGTCCAGCTGCGCTCGATTCCCGGGGTGCAGATCCGGGAGGCCATGAGCGCCGGGTAGGCCGCCGAGGCGAGGACGACGGCCATCACCACCGCCATGGTCGCGACTGCCGACAGGGACGAGTAGTTGACGGTCAGGCCTGGAAGCAGGTGGAAGGTGCCGGCTTGGGCGATTGCGAACCCGAGAAGCGATCCCAGCACCGCGCTCAGCAGACAGAAAGCCCCGGCTTCGGCGAGGAAGAGCCCGGCCACGTGTCCCGGGGCGAGCCCGACGGCATTCAGAGTCCCTATCTCGGGCAGGCGCTCGTACACGCTTCCGAGCATGGTGTTGAAGGCGATCAGGGCGGCGATCAGCAGCGGGATCCAGACACCGCGCCGGCCGCTGAAGACACGTACTCCGACGGTGTTGATGCGAAAAGTGCCGTCGTCGAGGCGGGCGAAGAGGTTGAGCTCGGAGGTCAGGGCCATTTCGTCGATATCGCTGCGAGCCGCCGCCTGGTTCTCGAAGAGGACGGTAATCGAGGCGACGCGGGACCACTCCCCCCAGCGGGCCACCGCGTCGCCGGAAAGGAAGAGAACCTGACTGCTGGACAAGTGGACGAAGGCCGGCTGCAGGCCCCCGCGATCGATGCCGACCCGTTGTTCGTCCGGCTGGTGAACCTCGACATCGAGGGGAGTCAACGGGTCGCCGGAGATATCGCGAAGCTGGTCGTAGCGCTCGGGATCGACAATGCCCACGACCGGGTAGTCGGCGCCGAAGACGCGGACGGTGGCGGTCCCGAGGTTTCCCGCTTGCACGCCGAGGAGATCCGCCTGGTTCGCGGGCAGCACACAGGCGGTTTCACCTGCTGCCATCCAGCGCCCCGAGAGCAGGGCGTCGTCGATCGGGTTGACCAGGTTTTCGAAAGCCGATACGCCTGCCACCGCCTCGACGCGGCTGCTGCCGTTGCGGCCCCGCACCTGCACCGGCTTCAGGTACCACCTGCGCGCCACTACCGTGCCGCTGGAAAAACGCAGGGCGAGGTGGTCGATCACGGCGGCCTCGATGGCGGCGAACTCCGGCATGCGCACCATCAGGGCGGGAAGCACCGTACCGCCCGGCAGGTGGTCGGAGACCGGGGTGCGGTTGAAGCGATGACCTGCCCGTACCGATGTGAACGAGGCCAGGGTGCAGGTCAGCAGGACGAGTGTGGAGGCAGTGAGGGCCGTTCTCCAGGGACGGCGGCGCATCTGCGCGACACCCAGCGCGAATGATCGCCAGAGTATCCCGCCCCTCGCCGAGCCCGCGCGGTGGAGTGCGGACGCGGGGGAACCGGCCAGCCGCAGTTGCGCGTTGAGGCGGGTTATCCCCAGACCGATGACCGCCAGGCTGAGGGACAGAATGGCGAACCCGAGCAGGATCAGCGAGGGGTAGAGCGACAGCTCGAAGGAGGGATGGGAAAACCGAAGCACCGCGAAAGCGGCCGCAAAAAGGGCGACCGAGCCGGCGACCTGGCCGCGAATTCCGCGGCTTGCCAACAGAAGGCGTTCGCCAAGTACGGCAAAGGGAATCAGCAGAAACAGGACGAAGACGACTCCCTGTACCGCGCCGGCGGAAAGGCTCTGCGTCGCTCCGTAGGCCTGCGAGGCGAGCGCCCAGGCGCGGCGGCTTTCTCCCGTGCAAGCGGTGTTGCGGCCCTCTTCGCAGGCGCTGGCCGCTCTTCCAAGAGTTTCTTCGGCTGCGTCGTTCAAGTCCGAAAGAAGGGAGCTGGCGATGCCGTGCGATTCCAGTTGCTCCAGTCGCTCGCGGTTGAGCCCGTGGGTGTCCCGGGCAAGGTGCAAGGCCGTTGCCGGCAAGCGCGAAGCGAACGCGGAATACCCGGAACCGGTTGCCGCATCCGGGCTGCCGTTGAGCAGCAGACCGCGGCGTCCGAGGCCGAAGCGACCCCCGGAAAGGATCGCCTTGAGGTCCGTTCCGGGTGGGACGAACAGAACCGCAGTGCTCTCGGTGTCCGGTCCGACGAGGTGGTGGTAACCGTCGCGGGCGACATGGGAAGCGGTCGGTGGGAGGCAATAGCCGAAGCTAGCCGGCTCCGCCTCCTTTCCGGACTCGAGGATCCGGACGTGGTCGAGGACCGCCAGCCGGCGCGGGTCTACGAGGTCGAAAAGGGTCACCCCTGCGCAAGGGAAAGTCACCAGGGTGCATTCCTTCTCGACATCGTCCATGAGGACCTCGGCGGGGTACTTGCCGGTCCCGAGCGGGCCGCGATCGAGAGCGGAGATTACCCTTCCGGACGCCGGATCCACCTGGTAGGCTTCCAGTCGGGTGCCCTTGAGGTAGAGCGTCCGGGCCTCGAGACCGGTCAAGGTGAAGCGGCCGTCCTCCCCGGTCATCGCCAGCGGATCGGCGTGCACGCCCATGGTCGTCTTGCCGAAAGTGCGCGCGCGAACAAGGGCTCCCTCGACCGGTTCGTCAGGCTGATAACTCTGCGGGCCCCACCTCACCACGCGTCCCTCGAGCCGGCCGAAGGAATCGCTTCCCGCCTCGGGGGACATGTCGATATCGGCGTCGATCAGGTGTTGGATCAGGGCTACGATGAAGCGGGTCTGCGCCGCCAGGCCGGGGTACTCCGGCATCCCCGGGAGATCTCCCGGGGAATCGAAACGGGCGCGCTCGTCGGCTGCCGAAACCAGTGTCATCCCCAGCATGCCCGACAGAGACGCCACGGCCCCGGAGACCGGAACCCGTTCGGGAAGGGCACCGAGAAGCCGGCGCCGGCGCAAGGGCTTCAAAGCCCCGCCCAGAATCATCTCCCCCTGAAGGTTGCGCTCCTCGTAAGTCTCGGTAAACGAGGTGATCGGGTCGTAGATCGAGGGGGGGATCCGGCGCACCCGGTACGGTGGGCCGGCCTGTACCAGTGCCAGCTGCCGGCTGCGGGAACTCAGGTCCAGGCCGATGTAGCACGCGATCTCCAGACCGCAAAGAAGGCTTCTCAACTGCCGGTCCTGCGGACCCGCGTGCGAGCCTGGGCTGCTCTCTTCTCCGGCCGTGCCGCAGGAGCGCAGGAAATCGATGAAATCGCGCATTCCGGCAAGTGCCTGAAAGTGGCCTGCCGTCGCCACGAGTACGGCGGTGCGCCGCGGGGGGTTGGCGGCAAGGGCGGCTGCCAGCTCCATCCAGGCGGCGGCGCCGCTCGCCTGATCGGCTCCCGGCGCCAGGGCCGGTACCGCGGAGATGGCGTCGTAGTACGAGCCGACCACAACCGCTTCCCGGCGGAGGCCGGGATCGATGCCCGGAATCACGGCGACCACGGTTCGGGCGGGCGCGTTGCGCCAGACCATGCTCCCGGAGATGACGGCCCTGACCGGCTGCGCCGGAGACCGGGTATCGGACAGGACGTTCCGAAGTTTCCCGGTCGCTGCTGCCGGGGCGTAGAATCGCGGCAAGTCCGCCGGGGTCGTCAGGTATTTTTGCGAGCTCTCCCAACGGCGGCCTGGTCCAGGATCGGAGGGGGCCAGGAATATTACCGCCTCTGCGCCGAGGTCGAAGGCGCGGACCCAGCGGCGGCCGCAGTCGTATTCGAAGACGGCGATGGCCCCCCGCATCGGGGATCCGTCCAACTCGGAAGGGTTGCCGCTGCCGGCGTAGACCAGGGGACCCGCGATTCCGGGCGGGGGGACGGTGGAGGTGCGCACCAGGTTGGGCCACATGTGGTGGAGCGCGTACGCGCTCGAACCCGGCACCCCCGGGAAGCGCAGGGCGGCTCCCTTGTCCAGGGGCACCGGAGTGTGGAACCGGCGCGCGTGGACTTCGCGCAGACCCAGGTTTTCCAGGTATTCGGTCAGGAATTGCGCCGCTGCGAAGGCGCCGGGATATCCGGTAACCCTCGAGTCCATGGCCGCCAGCTGCTCGATACGGTACCGCAGCCTCGCTTCCAGGTCCTCTTCCGACAGTTCCCCCATTATTGCCCCGGCGCTGAGAAACAGGGTGACAAAGGCTGTCCATCCCAGCAATTGACAGGGGGCGTTGATGAGACTCATCTTCTTGTTTTACAAATAGCTATGGCAATTTGCAGGCAGCCGGAACGAGCTTTCCTCGAACACGCACAGACGCATCGGTGTCGGTGAGAGTATCATGGAATCATCTGCGGACAGACCTTCGCCCGGCAGAAGACCGGCGTTGAAGCTCGTTGACGAGGAGGAGCGAATCGGCCGCATAGTGGCCGGGGATGGTTCGGCTTTCGCTGAACTCGTCCGGGAATTTTATCCGCTGGCATACGGGTTGGCTCACCGGGTACTTCTGGATCCCGAAGACGCGGAGGAAGTCGTTCAGGACGCATTCGTGAAGATTCACGCGGCGCTGATCAGCTTCCGCGGCCATTCCTCGCTCAAAACGTGGATTCTGCGGATCGTCCTGCGCCTCAGTCTCAATCGCCGCCGCGACCGCTCCCGCAGCAATTGGTACCGTCTGGGATTGCACCGCGGAAGCGACGATCTGTTCAACCCCCCGGATCCTCGAGGGTTTTCCGCCAATCCCGAAGCGGAGTGCATTTCTGCCGAAACCCGTCGCGTGGTGCTCAGGTTGGTGAACGAACTTCCCGAGGGACTGCGTGAAACCCTGCTGTTGAACAGCATGGAAGAACTGTCTTACGAAGAGATTGCCCGGGTGCTGGGTGTCCCGATCGGGACTGTCAGCTCCCGGATTTACAGCGCGCGCCGCCGGCTGCTTCCGAAGCTGCGCCGGCACGGGCTCGTCTGAACCGGCGCGCACCTGGCCTGGAGAGGCAACGAATGTCGAGACTGCCGTGGGACAAGAAGAAGCTGGATGCGCCGCTTTCCGCCTACATCGACGGCGAGCTCGGCAGCGCGGAACAGGCAGAAATCGGAGAACGGGTTGTCTTCGAGCCACAGGCGCGGGAGCTACTCGACCTGTTTCGCCGTGCCAAAGGCCTGGTGGACGGGGCCGCAATCCCCGACCGGGTCCCGGCGCGGGAAATGCCCGAACATCTTTGGGAACAGGTTGGCGTGGAAGACGGGTTTGATCCGGGCCCGCAACGAACCAGCAGGTGGCGGACGCGTAATTCTGCAGCCATCCTCTCGGTCGGTCTGCTGGTCACTGCCGGGGTAGCGCTGCTCGGCCTGCGCCGCCGGGGATTGGTTTGATCGGAATCGCCCCGTAGAGGGGAGAGAAATGTGAGCTGGTTCGATAAAATGAAGAGCGGGATTCTGACCCGCATCCGCCGCGAGATTCCGGAGGGCATCTGGTCGAAATGCGAGCAATGCGGCGAGACAACCTACAACAATGCTCTCGAGCGGAGCGGCTGGATCTGCCCCGGCTGCGGAAATCACCTTCACATAGGCTTCGACAAATACGTCGAACTGTTGCTCGACCGCGGGACAGTCGAGCAGATCAATGCCGGCATCTCCACCGCCGATCCGCTTCGCTTTCGCGATCACCGCCGCTACACCGACCGGATCCGGGACGGGCGCAAGGCCAGCAACCTCAACGAAGCGGTGTGGACCGGAACAGGTTTGCTCGACGGCCACCAGGTTGCTTTGGGAATCATGGATACCCGCTACATTCTCGGAAGCATGGGCGGGGCCACGGGTGAGAAAGTCGCGCGCTTGATAGATCGCGCCCTCGTCGACCGGCGGACCTTGATCATCGTTTGCCAGTCAGGCGGAGCCCGCATGCAGGAAAGCACCTTCTCGTTGATGCAGATGGCCAAGATCAGCGCCCGGTTGCGCCGTCTCTCGGATTCCGGCCTCCTCTACATGTCGGTGTTGACCGATCCGACGTACGGGGGAGTAACGGCCAGCTTCGCCATGCTCGGGGATGTCATTCTCGCCGAGCCGGGGGCTCGCGTCGGATTCGCGGGGCCCTCCGTCATCAAGCAGTTTCTCGGAGTCGACGAGCTGCCGGACGGCTTCCAGATAGCCGAGAACGTACTGAGGCACGGGTTCGTCGATCGGGTGGTGCGCCGGGATGAACTGGTCCCCACTCTGTCTCGGCTGATGGCCCTGCTTGCTCCCGAGCCCGCCGGAGCCGCCGTCGCCGGCTGAGACCGGTTTTGGCCGAATCGACCCGGCCCCGACAACTACCCCTCCCGCTTTTCGCACGCTTCTCGCCCGCGCCTTTTCCATATAGTAAGGGCACCCGGGTTTTCCGGTCAGAAAATGTTCCGGAATTTGAGACTGGTGTAGGTCTGCTCCTCGGAGAACCCGATTTCCAGGCGGATCACGAAATCCGAGTTCCAGTAAAGCCGTTGTGCAGCCCCTGCGGTCCAGTGCATTTCGAACATGTTCAGTCTTTTCAGTCCCGGCTGCGCCTGGCCCGAATCGATGAAAAGCACCGTGTGCCATTCGAGGTACTGCTTGAACAGGTGGTCCGACCGCACGTGACAGCGGAGCTCGGTATTGGTGATAACCCGTACGTTGTCGGTGAAGCGCTGTCGGTCGAAGCCCCGCAGGGAATCGGACCCGCCGAGTCCCTTCAAGCGGCGGCTCCCTCCTATTTCTCCGTAGGCGTACAGTGGCACAGTGCCTTTCAGGATATCGAGAACCGTACGGTGGGCGAGATTGAGACGGGTCGACAGGGGAAGAAAGCGGCTGTCGGTTAATGTCGAACGCTGAAAGTCGATCTGCTCGAACAGCAATCCCAGCAACGAATTGCGCGACGATTCGTACGACCATTCGTGAAAGGTCCCGGTTCTGGGGATAACCGGGTCGTCCCGGGTGTCCCAGCGCACGGTGATGCTCGCGAATCCGGTGATTCCGTCCTTGACGCCGTCCGGGGTGTCGTTGACGACATAGAACGCCGTGTCGCCGCGCCGGTCGATGTCGGTGCGTTCCAGTCCGAAGCCGACCGAGAGGAGCATGGGACCGTAGATCTTCCGCAGGAGGTTCATCAGCAGCCGGGGAGAGCTGAGTATGTAGTGGTAATAGTCCTTGTCGATAAACGAGGGGTGATTCCGGTCCACGAACCCCTTGTTGTTCTCGCTGTCGTTTCCAAGTCCGTAGTAACGCACGCCGATATCCCGCTTGACGCTGGCCAGCAGGCGTACCCCGAAACCGGTTCCGGAGATACGGGGCACCTTGAGCTTCAGGAAGTAGTTGATGCGGCCGTTGGTGGAGTTCTGTGAGAAGAAAGTCAGCTTGAACCGGTATGGCCTGCGGCTGTAGTCGGCCAGCTGCAACCGCGTTCCGTAGTTCCATCCAGTGGAGGGGCTGAAGTATAGAATAGGGAGACCGGTGAACCCGTAGTCGACGCCGCCAATGGTGAACTGGCGTCTTTTTGCCATCCACCGAACCGCTTCCAGTTTGCCTGGTATCGAGTTCGCCGAGTCGGAAGCAACAGCGTTTTGTGCGTCGCCGGAATCGGTGTCCGCAATCGCCGCGGACGGCTGGAGCCCTGGCCCCGCGATCATCCAGAAAGCGGCGGAAAGCAGGAAGACGGCCGCCACCCCTGCCTGCCGGGGGTATGTGGGCAGGTGTGCGCGCCGGGGAGGTGTCACTGGCTTTTTGCGGATTTCAGCGCCTGGTTGCTCCCCGTTCGAATCGACAGCGGTCTTGGGAACTGGCTTCCACGTTGAGATCGAATCGAAGCGGGGTCATCGCCACGGCCCCGTCGGCGAGGGTTTTCAGGTCCCCGCGTCGACCTGACGGGACGGCGGGATTGGCGAACGAATCCAGTTTATCGAAACCATACGCGTAACCCCCTTTCCCAGTCTCCTGGAAGAAGGATCCGTAGCGGCAATCGGTGACTCCAGCGAAGCGCCTCGGGCTGTCCCGGGTTACACCTGGCGGCATGTTTACCGAGAGAATGGAAGCTTCGGAGGGCAGACCGCCTGCCAGTACCTCGCCGACGATTTCAGCCGCTACCGAGGCGGCCCTGCAAAAGGTTTTGCCCAGGCGGCCGGGGTTGCGGTTCGTCCTCCAGTCCCGGTAGTCCTCGCTGCGCAGTTGCAAAGAAAAAGCCACCGCGGGAATGCCGCTGAGCATGCCCTCGACAGCCGCGCCGATGGTGCCGGAGCTGAGCAGGTAAGCCAGACCTGCATTGGCGCCGATGTTGATGCCGGAAACCAGCAGCGAAGGTTTGCCCGGCTTGAGTTTGTGGATTCCGAGGTTGGCGCAATCGGCCGGGGAGCCGTTCGCAGTGAAGAACGGAATGCTTTCGCGTTCCCGGGGGGTGAGTTCCACCTCGCCGAAGCGGCTCATGGTCTTCGAGGACCAGCTGTACTCCCGTTCGGGGACAAGGGCGCTCACCTCCGACCGGGCCAGCAATTCCCGCATCAACGGCACCAATCCCGGGGAATCGCACCCATCGTCATTGGTCACCAGCACCCAGGAAGTCTCATCCCTGACGGTCATCGAACACCATTTGGCATCGCTCGAAGCGAGTGGTTGACGGCCGGAACCGGTCGGATTCCGACCCTGTCTCAGGCCCTCGGAAGATATACTATCAACAAATCGGCTGTTCACCAACCAGCGATTTGATTATTTTGTGTAAATGATGTACAGGCTTTGGGTTAAGAGCGTTTTTCGGGTGTGCGGACAGCATGGATAATGCAGCGATTCACCGCGAGCTCGAGGCGGTTACGGAACAGCTTGGAGTCGAGATCCGTGTCGCTGATCTGGAGGGTAGCAGGGGGGGCATTTGCAGGCTCGGCGAAAAGCGATTCCTGCTGGTCGACGCCAGCCTGTCTCTGGCAGAACGTGTTCGGCTGATGCTCGACGAGATCGTCAATCTGCCGCTGGAGACGGTTTTCGTGCGGCCTCAGGTGCGGGAACTGCTCGAAGCCCGGGGCGCCGGTTTCCCCCCGAAAGCATCGACCCGACGACCGTCGGAAAACGGGAAAACCTCTGCATAGTCTCCGGCACGAGGTTGGCTGCTGAAGCAGTCCCCCCCCACGGGAATC
>JAPOZF010000223.1 GCA_026706165.1 Gemmatimonadota bacterium | reverse complement strand
GGTCCGCGGGGAACCTGAAGCCGTACCAGGGTCCCAGCTGGGTAACGATGTTCACCCCGGGATCGAGCTCGCGCGGTTGCAGCGCAGCCGGGATGGTGAAGTCATCCATCAGGATGTTTGCCGCCGGCTCTGAGACCTCGTTCCATTCAAGTCCCGAGTCACCTCCCAGTCGCCAGAGCTCGATTTCCGCCGAAGCCCGGTCGGGATGGAGGAGAGGGCCGGCGGCCGCGGCAGCCATAATGCCGATGGTTCCGCTGAAGAGCATTCCGTTCATGGTGACTCTCAGGCAATCCCCAGGCAGCGCTCGCTGCTGCCGGCCGTGCCCGCAGACCCCGCCCGCCGGCATTGCCGCACCGTCGGTTCGGCGTACCTTGTCGGCTCCGGGAACCGATGCTCGAAAGATCCCGCTCGATTCCGAAACGCGACATGCGCCGCTGCCGGGAAAGTTTGCAATCAATATATGCAATCCCCATATGCAATCCCCGGCCGCAACAGGCCGGGACCGGGGAGCCGGGCGACGCGGAGCCGGGATCTTCGAGGCCGTCGGTTCTGGTTCCGTCGAAGGGCCCTTCAGAGGACGCAAGGCGGGGGATCGGCTCCCAACTGCCGCGCCGGCAACCCGGGCGAACCGGCGCGAATGACCTGCCTTCGGACCGGGCCCGCCCCTGGCGCATGTCCCTCCGTTTCCGGGGCAGTAGCGGCCGGAGCGGGATTTGACGATCCTCTGCACGCGAAGGGACTGACCCGATGACCGACGACGAGAAATACCTCTTCGACCTCACCGGCTACCTCGTCCTCAGGGACGTTGTCGATCCGGACCTCATCGCCGGCGCCAACCGCGCCATAGACCATTACTTCGACGAGCTCGAGGAGCACGAGCGGCGCTTCGAAGGGGATTCGAAGGCGCTGACCAGCGAGGTCAGGCAGAAGTGGTGCGAAGAGATGATCGCCTGGGAGAAACCCCACTGCGAGCCGTTCCGGGAGCTCATGGTCCAGCCGGCGGTCAAGCCCTACCTCAGCGAGCTGCTCGGCCCCGGTTACCGCACCTCCGGGCCGCCCCGGCTCATCGTCATGGACCCGGGCTGCGCCGGCCATTACATGCACGGGGGCCGGGTCGACCGGCAGGGCTTCGATTTCTCCTACTCGGCGAAGTTCGGCAACATCCACTGCAGCCTTCTTCTGGTCGAGTTCCCCCTCGCCGACGAAGGACCCGGGGAAGGCGGCATCGCGGTTGTTCCTTGCGGGCACAAGGCCAACTACCCGATCCCGCAGAGCCTGAGGGACTACGAGGACCACCAGGAGGAGATCGTCGAGATCGAGGTCAGGGCCGGCGACGCGGTGATCTTCCCCGAGACCACCATTCACGGCACCATGGTATGGCGCGGCAGCCATCAGCGGCGCACCCTGCTGCACGGATACAACCCGGGGTACCAGGGGGGTGAGCTTTCCCGCCTCAAGGTGTCATACCCCGACTACATCCAGGACATGACGGAAGAGCAGCGGAGCATGCTGCGCGCTCCGGTCTGACAAAGGCAGGGCAGCCCGGTGAACGACGACGAAAAATTCCTCTTCGACCTGAAGGGGTACCTCGTGCTCAGGGGAGTGCTCTCCCCCGAGGAGGTGGCGCGCTGCAACGAGGCCATCGACCGCCACGCCGGCACCTTCTTCGAGACCGGGCGCAAACTCGAAGGGGATTCCCGGGTTCTCGGAGGCACGGCCAAACAGAAGTGGATGGAGGGGATGCTGGCCTGGGAGCGTCCCTGGTGCGAGCCGTTCCGCGAGCTGCTCGTGCACCCGCGCATCACACCCCTTCTGGCGGAGCTGCTCGACAAACCCCGACTCGACCACGGCCCCCTGCTGATCGCCATGGACAAAGGGAACGGCGGCCACTATCTCCACGGCGGCGCGGTCGAACGCCAGGACTTCTCGCAGACCTACGATTTCAAGTACGGCCGCATGTTCTGCGGCCTCACCGTGGTCGAGTTCCAGCTCGCCGCCGAAGGCCCGGGCGACGGCGGCCTCGCCATCGTTCCGGGGTCCCACAAGAGCCATTTCCCGATGCCGAAGAGCCTGGCGATGTACGAGCAGTACCGCGACTACGTGAAGGAGATCCACACCGAGCCGGGGGACGCCGTCATCTTCACCGAGGCGGTCACCCACGGCACCCTGGTCTGGCAGGGGGAGCACCAGCGGCGCTCGCTCATCTACAAGTACAACACCGGTTTCCAGGCCCACGGGCCGGGGTACCACCGCTCGGAGCTGCCGGATTTCGCCCTCGACATGAGCGACGAGCAGCGGGCCCTGTTCCGCGCCACCGGACAGTAGGACAGTAACCGGAAGAGCCCCATGACCGACACCCGGATCACCGCCGACGTCCCTGTTTCCGAGCTGCCCTCCTGGGCGGTCTGGGAACGCCACCTGATCGACCTCCTCAACGACTCCGTCCACCCCTTTCTCGAGCACTTCACCCGCGACGACGGCGAGTTCATCTGGCGGGACGAATGGGGCGGCGGCAGCTGCGACGACTACTACGAGCCGTTCTTCAGCTGGCCGGCGATCTACATGATGGGCGGCGCCGGGCACATGCTTTCCCTGGCGGAGCGGCAATGGGAGGCGATCACCCGGCAGCTCACCCGGCTCGGAGCCGTGCACAACGAGTACGGGATCAAGGAGGACAACTTCCACCAGTCGGAAAGCGACATCTTCTTCTACAACCTCTGCCTCGCCAGTCCGCGGGCGGAAAAATGGCGGGAGCGGGCCCGCCGCTTCGCCGGCTTCTACCTCAACGAGGACCCCGAGGCGGTCAGCTACGACCCGGAGCGCCGCATCGTCATGTCGCCCCTGAACGGCAGCCGCGGCGCCTGGATCGCCCCGCCGGAAGCGCGGGAGAACCGCTCCTACTCCCCTGTCGGCGGCACCATGGAGCGCTACAGCCTCCCCTTCTTCGACCTGCCCGGCATAGAGACGGTGAAGGACCTCGGCGACCCGCAGAAAGCGAGGGTAATGGGGCAGGCCATGTACGACCGCCACAGCCGCGGCGACGTCGCCTCGAACCTGTCGATCACCACCCTGGTGACCAACGCCTTCCTGGTCAGCGGCGAGGAGAAGTACCGCGACTGGGTGGTCGAGTACACCGGCGCCTGGATGCGCAGGGCCCAGGAGAACGGCGGACTGATCCCCGACAACGTCGGCCTGTCGGGAGAGGTCGGGGAGTACTGCAACGGCAACTGGTACGGCGGCCTCTACGGCTGGACCTGGCCGCACGGCTTCGCGACCCTGATCGCCGCCGTGTTCGACGCCGGGGCCAACGCCTTCCTGCTGACCCGCGACTCGGGCTACCTCGACCTGCCCCGCGGCCAGATCGACCGCATCCTCGAGCTCGGAGAGCTGCGCCGGGAGGACGCCCGCGACAGACTCGGACCGGGGCAATCGGACGGCGGTCCCTCCGGCGGCGGCGAAACCTTCATGGTTCCCCAACGCTACGGCGATGCCGGCTGGTTCGACTGGTCGCCGCCGTCCCCGGTCTGGCCGATCGCCCTGTGGAACCTGTCGATGGCGGAGGAGGACTGGAGCCGGATCGAGGAAATACGCGCCAAAAGCGGGGGCGACTGGAACAGGGTCAGCGCCTCCCACGGCAAGACCGACGCCGGCCACGAGGCCCCCTGGGTGCGGTTCCTGGCCGGGGCCAATCCCGAATATCCGGAGCGCATCCTGCACGCCACCGAGCAGATCGCGCGCCGGCGGCTGGCGCTCGTGCGGGAAGACGAGTCGGTCGGCACCAGGCACCACGTCCACCACTGGCAGTGGGCCAACCCGGTCTCCTCGGAGGCGCTGGTGCAGCTCACCCTCGGGGCGCCGCAGCAGGTCTACAACGGCGGCCTGCTGCACGCGCGCCTGCGCTACTTCGACGCGCAGCAGCGGCGCCCGGGGCTGCCGCCCGACGTCGCGGCGCTGGTGGAGAAGCTCGAGGCCGGGCGCACGGTGGTGCGCCTGGTGAACCTCGGCGGGACCGAGACGCGCGACCTCATTCTGCAGGCCGGCGCCTTCGGCGAGCACCGGTTCGGCACGGTGAAGAGCCTCGGGCGCACCAGCGTGTGGCCGGGGGAGCTGGGCGGGTACGCCGGCCCCTCCACGCCGCCGACGGAACTGGAGGAACGCACTGCCGAGGTGAACTCGACGCACTGCGCCGTCACCCTGCCCCCGGGGATGGAGATCACCCTCGACATGGCCACCGAGCGCTACGCGGGGACCCCTTCCTATTCCAATGCGCCGTTCTGATCCGGAGCCATGACCGAATACGAGAAGTACCTTTTCGATCTCAACGGCTACATCCTCGTCCCCGGGGCGCTGACCCCGGCCCAGGTCGATGCCATGAACGAGGCGATCGATCACAACCGCGACCAGATCCACATCCGCACCCGCGAGCAGGCACTCGACGGCAGCCTCGAGGAGCAGGGCGGGCGCGCCGCCGAAGGCCTCGTGGGGGACCACGGCCGCGGCGACTTCGGCAACTTCCTGTTCTGGGAGGAGCCCTGGCGCAGGGTGTTCCGGGAAGTCGTCGCCCTGCCCGGCATCCTGCGGGCAATGGTGGAGGTGATCGGCCCCCGCTTCCGCATGGCAGGCACCGCGGGCATCAGCATGACCCGGGGCAGCGAGGGGTTCATCTTCCACGGCGGGGGCACCCCCGAACTCGACCACATGCGCGACGTCTTCTACCACCGCTTCGAGAACGGGCGCATGAACAACGGCCTGGTGTCGGTGAGCTACTCCCTCAGCGAGGTCGGTCCTGAGGACGGGGGCTTCGCCTGCATCCCGGGGAGCCACAAGGCCAACTACCTCTGCCCCCTGGAAGTGCGCCGCCTCGAAGTCGACCTCGGGTGCATCCGCCATATCCCGATGCGGGCCGGCGACGCGGTGATCTTCACCGAGGCCCTCACCCACGGGACCCTGCCCTGGAAAGCCGCCCACGAACGGCGGCTGCTGCGCTACCTCTACTCCCCTTCGTCCCACCTCCACAGCTACAACCCCCAGTGGGAGGAGATCGAGCTGTCGGCGCTGGAGCGCGCCCTCCTCGGACCTCCGAGCCACCCTGGCGAGAACATCGAGGCGCTGCTGAACGGGCGCACCCCCGGCCGCGCCTGATTCAGAACACCAGCAGCATCGACCCGGCGCCGGCCGCGGCCCCTGCGGCGGTAAGCGGGGAAACCCTTTCCCGCCAGACCGCGCGGGCGAACAGGATGTCCATGATCACCACGGCGCAGCCGGTGATCGGGAAAAACTGGGCGCTTGACATGCGCGCCAGGGTGACGAGGAAGATCGCCAGCGCCAGGGCGTTGAAGACGCCGATACCGGCCCCCATGCGCACCCCGTCCCAGGTCGGGAGCCTGCCCGCGAACCCCAGGACCAAGGCCCCGAGGAGGCCGGCGCTGCCGGTGGTCACCAGCAGCACCTCGAGTTCATGGCCGTCCAGGCCGGCGTGATGCACCCAGCGCACGCAGGTGTGGCTCACACCCTGGAGCAGACAGACCGAGAACGCCAGAGCGGCCTGCGGCACCAACCCCCGCATCCCGAGGCCTCTTGTTCCCGCACTCATCATCGCCAGCGAAACCATCGCCATTGAAACGCCGGCGAGCTGCCGCGCCGATATCTCCTCGTTCCACAACAGCACGGAAACGGCGATCGGCACGACGATCGACAGGCGGAAGGCGGTGAGGACGACGGCGGCGTCGGAAACCTCGAGCGCCCGGGTCATCAGGAACATCGAGACCATGAAGGAAAACCCGGTTACTCCCCCGACGAGGACCACCGTGGACCCCAGCTCGATTCCGCCCCGCCACTGCAGGTACGCCGCCAGGACCGCGGCGGCGACCAGGTAGTTGACGGTGACCACCAACGGTCCGAAGCAGCCGCGGCGCTGCGACCACTTGAAGAGCTGGCCGAACAGGAAGGAGGTAACGACCGCCAGAACGAGAAGCAGGGTGGAGCTGATGGGAATCCTACTGCGGCAGGTGGCGGAGAAAGAACTCCAGCCAGTTCAGGTGCAGGATGCGGTCGATATCGCCGTCGGAGTAGCCGCGGCCGTCGAGAATCTCCTCGACTCCGCGCAGGTCGGCGCTGGTCCGGTAATCCACGGGCATGTGGTCGGTGGTGCCGGTGTCCGTGCCGATGGCCGCGTGGCAGGCGTTGCCGGCGAGCTGGCAGACGTGGTCGATATGGTCGACCACCTTCTCCATCCGCAGGTCCCCGGGCTCGGACTCGTAGACCACCCAGCCCGGCACCAGCATCCAGGCGTCGAAAGCGGAGCCGACGACGGCGTCCCGCTCGATCAGCAGCTTCAGCTGCTCGTCGGAAAACTGGCGGTCTCCGGGAACTAGGGCGCGGCAGTTGGTGTGGCTGGCGATGACCGGACCGCCGAAGGAATCCAGGGCCTGAAAGAAGGCCCGGTCGGCGGTGTGCGTGAGATCGAGGACCATGCCGGCCCTCTCGAACTCGCGCAGCAGCTCGAACCCTTTGCGGGTCAACGGCCCGTCGGCTCCGGTGCCCTGGGCGTAGTGACCCGGTCCGAAGTGGGCGAGGCTGACCGAGCGCACCCCGTCGGCGTACCAGTCGGCGGCCTGCGCGGGCTCGACGATGGGGTCGGCGCATTCCATCGATACGATGATGCCGACGGGCAGGTCGTCCCTGGTTTCCGCCTGGCTCCAGCTCTGCCAGTGGGACCGCAACCCGGCCGCGGAGGCGATCAGGGCGACCTCTCCCTGCCGCTGCAGGGCGCGGTAGTAGGCGAGCTGCCCCTGGGCCCAGGCGCAGGCCATGGCCCGGGTGCCGAAATCGAGGTCGGTGCGCTTGTGGCCCTCGGCGGGCTGCACCTCCCTGTTGGCCCTGGCGGCGACAGTGGAGACGCAGACGGCCACGCCCCCGCGGCGCATTTCCGGCAGGCTGGCGTTGGCGCAGCCGCGGCCGAACCCGGACATGTGGTCTTCGCGCCGGTTGATCCGGGAGGTGGTCTCGGTTATGTCCCGGTTCCAGGCCAGGGCGAAGAGCGCGAGGTCGAGGTGGCCGTCGAACAGCAGCTTCATGGTCGCCGAATATGGCGGATCGGGGCCCCCCGTCAAATCCCCTTCCCCCCGTTGCCGGATGCCCCGACCCGGTGACCGGGAGGCGACCGTTCCGGGCGGGAAGTATCCCTTGACGGAAGGGGGATTTCGCCCTATATCACTTGGCATCTGGACTGCGCTCCGCATGTCGATCAATTCCCGTAACATACTGTTATTCATACAATTATCATTGGCCGCGACGATGGTCCCCAAGGTCGCGGAGGGGCAGTTTCCGCCCGCCCACCGCGAGGTGGCCGAAGTCGGCATCTACGGCCCGGAAAGCCACGCCGGAGCTATGGCTCCAATCCTCAGGAAGTGGCTTCTCCCGCAAAACCTCTACTACGAGTACCGCTGGCGGAGCTGGGATTACTCCAACTTCGCCAACGTTCCCTACCTCAACTACGTCAGCTCCGAGATCAACGGAGCGAGGCAGTACAACCCGTTCGGAGTGTACATCTCCCGGGGCTGGCGCATTTTCGACTGGACCGAAAACAACCCGCTTCCGGCAGGCAGCAGGATCTTCAAGTCGACGGAGTACCGCTCCTGGTTCAGCAACCTCGTCGTCTCGTCCGCCCACAAGGGCCAGTTCCACACCTCCTTCACGGTCAGCGACGGCATCCGCACCACGTTGACCCCGCTGACGTTCTCCAAGCCGGTGTTCAACGGCATGCAGTGGGATTTCCAGACCGACAAGTACGGCTTCACGGTTATCAGCTCCCGCGCCAGCGCGCCCGCCGACGCCGTCAGCAGGACCGACGTCAACGTGCGCAACTCCACCCGGATCCTGGCGGGAAGGGGCGTAGCTCAGGTCGGCGACTTCGCGTCTCTCGGCCTCACCTACGTGAACGCCCACCACGCCGACAACGACGTCAGCCTCGACGACAACTCGCTCAAAGGAGTCCTGACCGAATCGCAGAACACCGGCAACATCGAAACCATCGTAATCCGGATTGTCGACGATTCCCCCGAGACTCCCGAATCGGGTGCGGTCCTTTTCCTTGAGCGGGTGCTGGTCGACGGCGCCGTTCAGGCTATCGAACCGCTGGTCGAAGGCGGGATCCGCGAGGACGGCGTCCTCAAGGCAAGGGGAACCGACGCGGTCCTGCTGACCTACGACATCCGCAACAAATTCCGGGCGACCGATGAGACCCCCAGCTTCCGCGACGCGAAAAAGCTGGAATTCGAGCTGATCATGGCCAACGACTACCGCGTCGAGGTCAGCTCCAACAAGCAGCTCGACAGACTGGGCGAGAACATCTTTCTGCCGGTATTCCAGGCCCGCGGCAACATCGTCGACGGCTCCAACCAGCGGTTTCTCCGGTTCGAGTACGGCCTTCCGACGGCCAACGAAGTGATGGGCATGGATTTCGAACTGACCAACGTGCGCGGAGTCGACCTGCGCGCCGAATACGCCCTCAACCGCCGTTTCAGCCGCTATCCGAACCAGAACTTCCGCAAACTCGATTCCATAGAAGAAAAAGGTCAGGCGGCTTACGCTACGGCGTCCTGGGCCTACTCCCCCTGGTTCGCCTACGGGGAAGTCTTCTCCATCGATCCCGACTACAACACGTCGGCTTTCATCTCCAACGCCGACGGGGGCATCGACTACAGCGCGGATACCCGCCATCGCTTCGAATTCGTCGACGACAACGACGACCAGGACCGCTTCCCCGACTGGACCCGCGCCGGTCAGTCGGGACAGACCATGTTCGTGGGCGACATCGGGGCAATCAACGGCACGGACTCCGAGATATTCCCCGGCCTCGACGAGAACAACGACTTCGTTTCCGACTTCAATCAGAACCGGAACCTGGAACCGGACTACGTCGAACCCTTTCTTCGTTACGGAGTCGACGCCCCTGAATTCCTGTTCGGCGTCGACATGAACAACAACACCATCGTCGACCGCTTCGAGGACGACGATCTTCCCGACTACCCGTTCGAGCGGGACCGCAAAGGATACAACGTGTACGGCGGTCTCGCGCTGCTAAAAAACCTCAACGCCACGGCCGGACGGCTGTTTCAGAAGCAGCAGACCAGCGGGCGCCGCAACCGGACTCTATACGGGATGCTGACCGGCCGCTGGCGCTACCCCGGGTTCCAGTTCTCCCTGTTCGAGTACGCCAGGAGCGCCAGGGACAACATCCCCGAGGACCGCCTTCGCTGGACCGATCCCGAGGGCCTGTCGCGGTTCAGCGATCCCCTCGACGCCCAGGATACGTTCATCAACACCATGTATCTCGACGCCAGGTACCTGGGCATTCCGAGGACGAACCTTTCGACGAGGCTGAAATGGGACTTCTACCGGCAGCGGGGGGAGCAGGCCGACCTCAAGCGCAACCGCTCCTTCTTCGGCTGGGTCCACAAGGCGGACTACGAGTTCAACTGGGGCGGGAGCCTGACTTTCTATCCCAAGTGGAAAAGCACTTTCAGGCGCGAGCTGTCCAGCCGCGCCGGTCTGCCACTGAAGCGGGATATACAGGAGACGGTTTTCCTGATAACCCGCTACTCGATACTTCCCGAGACCTGGCTCGACTTCGGCCTGGAGTTCAGCGTTTTCGAAAACCTCGAAGAAGTTCCGGAAATTCCCCAGAGCGGTGTCACCGACGACTTCCGCAGCCTGGTCCTGGCCTGCCTGTTCTCCAATTCTTCCGCCTACCTCGGATACAAGCTCACTCTCAATGCGGGGTTGCAATGGGAGCGCCAGAGCTTCAAAGAGGAAACGATAAGCGAGTCGATCGCCCTGGTGCGCATCTACGCCGCCACCGGCGAGATATAGCAGCGCCGGTGAGTCTCTCTTCCTGACTCACCTTTATTCCGACTCCACCTGCTCCACCTGGCTTGCCATTTGAGCACGCCGTATCTGTTTCAGAAGACAGATGGAGGGTTGCCGTTTACCCTCTCAGGTGGTGCTTGAGACGCCCGATGACCGTGTCGACCTCGTCTTCTATCAGGTGCGCCACGGCAACGCGGATGCGCGCACCGTACCGGCGCGTCCAGATGCCCGGGTCCTCCCCTTTCAGCGCCGCTACGACCTCGCCGGCCGTCTTCCCGAGGGCCTGCTCGTCGAGGGTCACCATGACTCCGTTGCTGAGACTGTTCTCCTCCACG